>DMAW01000147.1 GCA_003446375.1 Eubacteriaceae bacterium
GGAAGAAAATAGAATCAAGTTTAGATCCCCAAATGATGCCGGTAAGTACTTTTTATCACTACTTGGAGGCATGAAAGATAAAGAACGATTCATGGTAGCTTTCCTTGATAATAGCAATAGTATTATTGAAACAAGAACAATATCTGAAGGTGGCATTAACATGGCAGTTGTCTATCCTAGAGATATTCTTAAAATTGCCATAGCCAATGATTGTACAAGCATGATATTAGCCCACAATCATCCAGGTGGATCTACAAATCCTTCAAGAGAAGATAAATCTTTGACTCAAAAAATCGTTGATATCTTTCATCCCCTTGATATTAAAGTGCTAGATCACATCATCGTAGGTGGTGGAAGATATTCTTCAATGGCAGAGGATCGATACTTACCCGAAGTGTCTTTAAACAAAGCCTGTTATGACCCCATTCCTTTACACGGAACTGAAGAAGCTAAAGAAAAAAATATTGAATATCAGAGAGAAGATGAAATGGATTTTGATGAAGAAATGGCGTTATGAAGGCTATAACAGCACCTGGAGGTGATGAAGGTTGCCTTATGAAAAAAGGAGATTTACAGATGAGCAAATAGATCAGGCTAATAATGTAAATCTTATTGCCTATGCAGAAAGCATGGGACTACCACTTAAAAAAGTTGGTAGGACTTATAAGGTTAAAGTGCATGGAGGTTTATATATTGATGCCTATGGCCACAGATGGAACTGGTTTTCACAAAATAAAGGCGGCGGTCCCATCCAATTTGTCATGGAGATGGAAAGCAAAAGTTGGGTAGAAGCAATCAATACACTGCTTGGTATTGATCCAAGTGAACTTAAGGTAATATCGCCACCAGCTATTGAAGAAAAAGAAGAATTCAAGCTACCGGAAAAGAACGACACCTTTAAGCATGTTATTGCTTATTTAATCCAAACGAGAGGTATTGATAGGGATGTTGTTTATGATTTTATCAATCAAGGGAAACTCTATGAGAACAAATATAAGAGTTGTGTATTTGTTGGAAGGGATGAACAAGGTGAAGCTAAATATGCCAGTGTAAGAAGTACAAATACCGCAGGAGATTCTTTTAGAGCGGATGTGAAAGGATCCGACAAAAGGTATCCATTTTGTTATGAAGGTACTAGTAAAACTGTTTGCATCTTTGAAGCACCTATTGATTTAATGAGCTATCTTACATTACTTGAATACCATGAAGTAAATAACTTTAGCCATCATATGATTTCATTAGGTGGTATTTCTGACAAAGCTTTAGATTATTATCTAAAGCAGCATAAGGATATTGATAGAATAATGCTCTGCCTCGACAATGACGAAGCAGGGCATTTTGCATGTCAGCAGTTTTATGAGAAGTATCATAAGAAATATAAAATTTTAAGACACAGTCCTAAAGGAAAAGACTTCAACGAAGATTTATTAGCGATTAAAAATCAGTTTAAGTTAGCCAAGGTTCGAGAGCCACCAGAAGTATATTTTGATGAAAGGGATACTGAAGGAGAAAATGAAATGGAATTATAGAAAGGATGTGAACTATGCGATTTATTAGTGGAGATCATGCTTACAACTTTCAAAATATGATACTTAAAGATCAAACCAACCCAAAGGATTTAGAGCGATTTGCACTTTTTTATATTATCGGTGGGAATGAAGACCTCTTTTCAAAGAGACATCATCTCTATGATTTTAAAGAACATAGTATTAAGCCAGAGTGTTTAACTGATGGAGCAGTAGATTTGTGTTCTAGCAGCAAAGCATTGGTCCGATTAGCGTTTAATCTTTATAACGGCTATGAAGATGAATATACCTCACCAAGAGATTTACTTGGTAATCTAGATTCAAAGAATCACATTGTGGCACTCCATGCTATGGATCTGAGATTTGGTAGAGCCTTATCACAGGAACAGGATATTGAAGAAGGAGAAGAGTATGAAGTTGAATTTGATTTTTAACATTTCGAAGCTGTAACTAAATTCCTTTATTTTCAATAACCCAAATACCGCACCAAAGCTTTGCTTTCGGTGAGGGCAAGCTTCCACTTTGTGACACAAGTGGCTTGGCAGGAGGACCTGCACCCTTAAAGTATGGGGAAATCCCCATGCCCCTTTTAAACTTTCTAGAAAACCAGAAGGAGATGATCAGCGTTTATAATCAGGATGAAATTATTCAGATTACTTCAGATGAAGCCAAGGAGATTATTGATAAAAGGGTACCATTAGGTAAGTTTTATCTTATAGATGGTGATAAGTATGTCGGCATTGATAATTCTTCGGGAGATGCCTGGACAGAAGAATTTGATTCTTATGAAGAAATGAGAGACTGGCAGCAGGGGCTGGAAGATGAAATGGAATACTAATTTGATATGGTTGGGAGGTGGTGGTATCGCCAATAAAACAAAGATTGTCAAATTCAGAGTTACACCTGAAGAATATGAAATCATTTTAGAAAAAGCCCAAAAAGCCAATATGAACCTAAGTCGATATCTATCCTTTTCAGCTCTTGAAAAGGATATTGTTGTTTTTGAAGACCTAAAAGAATTTACCCATCAATTATCTAAAGTGGGTACCAATCTGAATCAGATCGCCATTCTTGCCCATCAGGGAAGAATTACTTGTGTTGATGTTGGCGAAGTGAAAAAGGTGGTGAAGGATATTTGGCAGTCATTGACTTTATTAATGCAGAAAACAAGACGTACAAAGGGATGAAACGGGCCATATCCTATATTCTAAATCCAGAAAAAACAGAGCCACACTTAATAAGTGGTCACAACTGTGATCCGGAGAATGCTTATTATGAATTTGTACTTACCAAAAGACACTTTAAGAAAGAGAATGGACGACAATTCATTCATTTCGTCCATTCTTTTGCTCCTTATGAGAAAGTAACTCCTGAACAAGTACATGAGATTGCTAAAGAATTAATGCAAGCAGATATATTTAAAGGGTTTCAAGTCGTTGCAGCGACCCATACAGATAAAGATCATCTCCACACCCATTTTATTATTAATACGGTCAATGCAGAAACTGGTTTGAAGTGGAAGCAAAGCCGTGAACAATTGCAAGTGATAAAAGACTATTCTGATCAGCTCTGTAGAAATCACGGCTTACAAGTAATAAAAGGTGAACAAGGGAATTACAAAACCAGAGGTGAGTACAGAAGTCATAAGAAAGGTCAGAGTTGGAAATATGAATTATTTTTGGCGGTTAAAGCTTGTATGAGAAATTCAATCAGCAAAGAAGACTTTATTAGCAACATGAATAGGCTGGGCTACTCCGTTAATTGGACAGATGAAAGAAAGTATATTACCTTCACAACGCCTGAAGGAAAGAAATGCAGAAATAGAAAGCTTTACCCGCCAGAAAGATTTACAAAAGAAAATCTATTAAAGACCTTTGAGATGAATAAAAAGTATCAAGATAAAAAAGTACTTGATGAAAGGATTGAACTACTTTTTACTTTAATAAGGTTACTATCAATTAACGGTAATAATGTTAACTCTAAATATCCACTGACTTCCCTTGAAGGACAAGTGCTGAAGGATAAAGTGAAGGAAATGCAAAAAGGCGAAGGTTTAGATTGGGAGCATGAAAGTGAAAGAGAGCTTTAGGAATGGAGGTGCAGATGAATAGTACATAGAAAGAGAGGATGAAATAATGGCAGGAATATCATTTAGAAATGGACCATGCAAATGCTTTGGTTGTATGTATTTAATGCATGCTTATAAGAGTAAAGATAAAAACGGTAATGAGAAAACGAAAGTATATTGCATGATTCCTCATTGTGTAAAAAAGAATATTGAAAATGACAATGAATCAAAAGGGCACATCTAGTGCTTTTTTTAATGCTAAAATGAAAGGAAGGAAAATTTGATGAGATTGAAAAGACTACTTATATCGCTATTACTGATATTAACGATGACAACACAGACCTTTGCAGCGGCAATACCTGCAATAAAATTAGAGTTTCCAGATATAAAAGATCACTGGGCAGAAAAGTACATTCATGAATTTACTGAAAAAGGAATTATCAAAGGCTATCCGGACGGAACTTTCAAACCAGATAGGAATATTTCTAGGGCAGAGTTTTCTAGCCTTTTATTCCACTTATTGAAACTGGAAAAACCAAAGGATGAGAAAGTCATCATGGAAGAATTTGAAGATTTCTGGGCAGAAGCCTATCTTGAATCGTTAGCCGATAAGGAGATTATCGATGTGACTGAATATCCAGAAGGATATGATGTAAATGGACCAATAACGAGAATTGAAATTGCTAAAATGATTATTAGGTCCCTTGGAAAAGGTCAGATTGCAAATAATATTAAATCAGGCCCAGGATTTAAGGATGATAATTCGATTAAAGAAAGTGATTTGGGCTATGTGTATTTAGCAAAGCATTATGATATCATTGCAGGCTACGAGGATGGGAAGTTTAGGCCAGAAAATCAAGCTACTAGAGCCGAAACGGTTAAAATGCTTGTAGCTAGAGATAGCGCAGTAAAAAAGATAGAAGCTGAAAATAAACCATCTTCATCTTTTCCAAAAGCGGTCATCGATTTTAAATTACCAGAGTATACCCATACAGATAAAGAAGTGACTTTTGATTGGACTTCAAGGAATACAAGGAGTTTAATCTGGGCACTTGAAAAATCCGATAATCAAAATCAAATGGTTCCTGTAGAACTAAGTCAGTATGCAAGTTTTCAAACAGAAGGAACGACAGGAAAGATTCAATTCCAGGATAAAGGTTTATACTCACTAGTTGCCAATGCAAGAAATGCAAAGAATCAGCAGTCACTTTATGCTCAAAGCATACAGGTATATCCAGTAATGGATGTTCAGTTTGGCTTATTAGAAACAGCGTATACCGACACAGAGGTAGCTGTTAATGTTAGTACCATTGAAGTAGGTGATGCTGAAATTCAATGGTCAATAGAAAAGAATGGAGAAACTACTCCTTTAGATGAATGCATTGAAGGGGATCTAGATAATAATGGTGGAGTAATAAGGTTTCTTGAACGAGGTGACTACACTTTAATAGCCAGCGTCACTGATGAGGTTGGTAGAACTTTTGAGCATAGAGACAGTATTAAGATTTACAATTTGATCTCCACGGAATTTGATCTACCTGAAACAGCTTATACGGATGATTTCATTGAAGTTACAGTTAACGAATCAGGGCTAGAGTATTTAGATATTGAGTGGGTCCTTGAAAAAGAAGGAAAAAAAGTAGAATTAAATGACTTTATCGAAGGATCACTCACCAATGAAGGTGGAAAAATTCGATTTAAAGAAAAAGGTGAATATCTACTTACTGCTAAAGTTACCGACGAAACGGGAAGAGTATTTACAAAAGAAGATTTTATCAAAATCTATCCACTGATTGAAGCCACCTTTGAACTTCCAGAGAGTACTCATACAGATCTGGCAGTAGACATCAAAACATCGCTAAAAGAACTGGGTGATTTAAATATCGAATGGTCACTAATAAAAGACAATCAAACAGTACAAATGATTGAATTTACGGATGGAGCATTAGATAATCATGGTGGTACTGTAAAGTTCAAAGAAAAAGGAAGTTTCATTTTAAAGGCAACAGTCATCGATGAACTAGGAAGAAGCTTTGAATTTACAGATAGCATTGCGGTTTATCCTGTAGTTGAAGTATCCTTTGATATGCCTTCTGCAACCCATGTTGATGAGGGCTTTAATCTGGTAGTGACTCATAAAGAACTAAATCAATTAAATATCGAATGGGTACTTGAAAAGGATGGGGAGAATGTTTCATTATCCGATTATATAGCTGGTAATCTTTCAAATGATGGCGGCTCAATTACCTTTCCAATCAAAGGAGAATATAAGCTTATTGCCAACGTAAAAGATGAACTTGGCAGAGTATTTAGCTACAGTGATCAAATTATGGTTTATCCACTTGTTGAAATCAGTTTTGATCTACTAGATAACGCTCATACAAACGATATCGTTTCAGTAGAGTTGAAAGAAAATGAACTTGGCGATTTAAATGTCCAGTGGTTCCTATTTAAAGACGGACAAGAAGTAACAATTGAAGAACATATTGATGGAACACTAGACAATAATGGTGGCGAAGTAAGGATTACAAAAAAAGGTGAGTATCTATTAAAAGCAATTGTAACAGACGATTTAGGAAGATCATTTCAATATAGCGATAGCATCACCATTTATCCTTTAGTAGAAGTTGGATTTAACCTTCCTACTAATGCTCATACGGATGAACAAGTAGAAGTTCAAGTGACTACTAGAGAGCTTGGAAATTTAAAAATCGAGTGGGTACTTGAGAAGAATGGTCAGCTGGTAAACCTAAAGGATTATGTAGATGGTGAGATTTCAAATGACGGCGGATATATTCGATTTAAAGATAAAGGAGAATATGTTCTCACTGCCAAAATTACCGATGCATTGGGAAGAGTATTCAAACATAGCTCAAGCATTAAGATTTATCCAGTAATGACTATATTCTTTGATTTACCTGAATACGCCCATACCGATACTTCGATTGAAGTAAATGTATTAGCTGAAGAACTTGAAAATGCAAAGATTACGTGGAATCTAGAAAAAGACGGTAAGCCGGTTCAATTATCAGAGTTTGTTGATGGAAACTTAACTAATGAAGGAGGAACCATTAGGCTGCTTCAAAAAGGTGAATATAAGCTTTTAGCATCAGCAAGTAATGATTTAGGGCGATTATTCTCTTTCGATGATACAATTAAAGCCTATCCATTACCAAATTTTGAGATGACGTTACCAACTAGTGCGCATATTGGTGTTCAAGTGCCTGTTTCCATTGTATCAAATGATACAGAAAATATGGATCTACAGTGGAAACTAAAGAAAGATGGAGCATATGTCAAGATTGGCTCATATGTGACTGGAGAAATCGTTGATGGTGGAGAAATCTCTTTCAACAGTGTCGGAGTCTATGAGATTGAAGCGACATTAACTGATCCGACCGGAAGAAGTTTTGTAAAAACAGCATCGATTGTAATTCAAAATAGGAATCCAGAAAAACCAACAATCAGTGCTAATGTGACTAGACAAATAAGTAATGGAAAGTTTTTGGTCACTTTAAATGTCCATTCATCTGATCCTGATGGGGATACCATTACCTATGAATATGAAGGTAAGGCACAAGATAATTATTACTTGCCTGGAACCCATACGGTTAAGGTTAGAGCAAAAGATCAGTATGGTGCTTATTCCGAGTGGAGCAGTGTTCAGTTTGAGGTAATTAATAATGCGCCATTAACGCCGGTCATTATAAGAACGCCAAACACCAATAGTGTTGCACCAGGTACACCAGTAAAGATTACGGCTTCATCAAGTGATCCTGATGGTGATCCATTCACTTATGTTTGGGAAGGTAGACCATCAGAAAATGCGACGTATCCACTAGGAAAAAATGTTGTGAAAGTTAAAGCCGTAGATGCAGCAGGTGCTGAATCACCTTGGGCTGCTATCGTATTCTTTGTGGCAGATGCAGAGAATGGTGGTGGTATGACTTTAACTGGACCAAGTTCAACCATTATTGAAAATGGTATTGATGGTGCGACCATCACAGAATATACATTCAATGTACCAGCAGTTCGAGGACATAGTGGTAAAGACTATGGAAGAGTTAGAGGATTTAATGTTCAAACAAATGAGTGGGAGCAGATTGATTACAGATCAACAAGAAATGGTGTTTATATGACAAAGACGCTGCCTGCCGGTAAATATTCAAAACTAGAATTTTACTACTATACAAATCATTCTTGTATGTATAACAAATCAAATATCACTTATACGGTGAAATATCATTTTGAATAGGGGAAGGGGTCATATTGGAAAAGAAAATACATTTAATTTTCTCTTTAATGATTTTTATTGCAGGAACATTTATAAACGTCATTTTTTCTACAAACATTCATTATTTACTTTTAAGAAAAATCAAAGTCATTCAGTGGATACCATTTACTGAAGGGATAAATAGTATTGTGTCAGATCATCAGCATCTGGCACTTTTTTTATCCCTTGAAGGATTTGTGTTTCTATCTTCTGTTTATTTGATTCTCATGAATAACAAACCCTATCAAAGTAAGTTAAGACATATAACCCCTAGGATTTCAACCCCTGTTCCAGCAGGACAAAAACAATTTGGTTCAGCTGAATGGCTATCAGAAAAAGAGAAAGATAAAGCCTTTCAGTATTTTAAATTAAATAAGAATGACCGTTATATCAAAAGGTTAATGGAAGCTGGAATTAAAGACTATAAAGGATGTGAAGAGCAATATGAAAAAGAAATATCTATTCAAAAAGAAAAGAAATATCAAACAAGTTCAGAAATTACAAAGAAAGCCGATTACGACACCTATCAGAAAGACTCGTATATACAAAAAGGTGGTATCGTATTAGGTCTTAAAAAAGAAGGAGCTATTGAAAAGATCTACTATGAAGATGATGACGTTCATACCCTTTGTATCGGAGCCACCAGAAGTGGTAAGTCAAGAACGGTAGTTCTTCAATCTATTGGTACTTTAGCTTTAGCTGGAGAAAGTATGATTCTCAGTGATCCTAAAGGGGAGCTTTATCAATATACCTATCCTTTCCTAGAAAGAATGGGCTATGAAGTGATTTGTATAGATTTTAAAAATACACTTAAAAGTCATAGGTATAACTTTCTTCAGACTATTATTGATGCAGTTGATGCGGATGATATTCCAAAGGCAGTGGAAGCTACCTGGGACTTAACGGCTCAACTGGTAGGAGAGCCAACAGGAGAAAGGATTTGGCGTGATGGTGAAGCCAGTATCATAGCAAGTTCTATAATGTCGGTCGTTTATGACAATAAAGAACCGGCAAATAGAAAGTATCAAAATATGACCAATGTTTACTATTTCATTTCTGAAATGTGTAAAGTGGTAGGTGGGAAAATGCCAATGCTTGAATATATAAAAAAGCTTAGCCCATCACATCCGGCAAGGGCACTTCTAGCTATATCGGAAGTCGCACCAAGTAAAACCAGAGGAAGTTTCTACACAGCTGCATTGACTACATTAAGGCTATTTACCAATCCACTGATCAATGCCATGACTAATGTCAGTGATTATAATTCGATGGATATGGGGAGAAAGAAGATGGCAGTGTATATTATCTTGCCAGATGAAAAGACAACCTACTATAGCTTAGCCAGTTTATTAGTGGCTCAGCATTATGAACTGCTGGTGAAAGCAGCAGATGAAAGAGGGGGCAGACTTTTAAATCGAGTGAATTTTCTTTGTGATGAATTTGGGAACTTTACAGAGATACCTGATTTTGCAACAAAGCTGACAGTTGGAGGTGGTCGTGGCATTCGATTTAATTTATTCCTACAGTCCTTTGCTCAGCTTGATGAAAAATATGGGAAGGAAGTTGCCAAAACCATTAAAGGCAATTGTGAAAACTGGATTTATCTTCAGGCGGATGATCTTGAGACCTTAGAAGAAATCAGTAAGAAACTGGGGAACTATACGGTTAGTACGTACTCCCTAAGCTCAAATCATGGAAGATTTACAACTCCATCCAGTTCTCACAGCATAAATCTTGCGTCAAGAGCCTTACTTACAGTTGATGAAGTAAGGCTTATTTCACGCCCATATTCTTTGATTACTTCAAGAAATAATCCTGCGATTATGTATGCTCCGGATTTATCTGAATGGTCATTCAATACCATTTATGGGCTAGGAGATAAAGAGCATAACAGAAGAATTAGGGAGTTAAGAGAAAATCAAAGAAAGGTGAGGACTAATAAAATTAATGAAATGGATCTTTGGAATATTTGGACCTATTACACTGCCATATGTGAAGAACAACCGATCCAAAGACCTTTTTCAGATGATATAAACTCAAGATTTATCAGAGAAAAAGTTCTCTATGAACAGAAGGGAGGGAAAGAAAATAATGAAGCTGAGAAGCGTATGGATTAAAGTCAGGGAGAAAATCCTTATGACTTTTATAATTGCAAGTACAATTCTCAAGTTTTCAACCACAACATATGCATCTGATGTTCAAAATAGTAAACTTGCAAAAGGAACAGAAGCACTGATTAACGATGTGACAACTTGGCTTATGATTTTGGCACCCATAGTTGCAGCGCTACTGATTGTCTATTTCTTTATCCGAAGATCTGCAGCAGATGAGATGGATCAGAAGAAATGGAACAATCGAATTGTCGTTGCGATTGTATCAGCAATTGGAGCAGTACTCGCATCGGCAACATTAAATTTAATCATTGGATACTACAGATAAAAGGTTGAAAGTTTTCTATTCAGTCTTTTTTTATGAGACAGAATCAAAAAAAATAAAGATTTATGGAGGTTATGAGATATGAAAAATTTAATGATGAGAACACATATTCATTCAATGTTAGTAAAAGAAAGAGTTAAGGAAGTACTTCAGTCAAACAAAGGAGAAGGTTTCATTGATACAGCAGTTAAGATTTTGATTAGTGTAGTTATTGGTGCATTACTACTTGCAGGACTTTACATGCTTTTCCAAGACACCATTTTATTTTCTTCACGGTATAAACACGATAGAAAGTGCTACGCTTAAACTCCTCCATTTGTTATGCGTGAACCAAATCAAAACTTTAAAATACGAAAGGAAGATCATCCATGAAAAAATTAATCAATTCTATCAAGGGCAAATCCCTTGAGATGGCAGTAAGAACAAGGAGGATATTAATGGATAAACGCGGCGAAGGCTTTGTGGATACGGCAATTAAAATTTTAATTGCTGTTGTCATCGGCGCTCTGCTCCTCGCCGGGCTTTATGCGCTCTTTGGAGAAATGATTATGCCGGAATTACGCGACCGTATTCAAGACATGTTCAACTATGGCGGTTAAGAGCATCCTTTTCCTGTGAAAACACAGGGCATGCTATACTTTTTCTGACCAGGCAAAAAATAATCCGCCTGGTCAGAAAGGGGTCATGTCATGGAAAATGATAAGAAAAGGTTCAAGCTTGTGCGCTTTGCCTTTGAAACACAGTCTGGTGGAATGGTTTACAGGTATATGATTACCGACTATCTGATTCCCATGTTTGAGATCAATCAATGGATCGAGAGTAGGAGCCTTCAAAATGCCAACACCGGAAAAGAGTACGCTAAAAAGCTGGTGGTGTACCTGAATTATCTCCATAGTATCGGCGTAGAGTATGATGCCGCCACCAACAGGCATGTGAAAAGCTTTATTCACTATCTGCTTTACGGAGGTCTTGAGGAACTCAAGCTGAAATTTCTTGATACGGAGGTTGTCTGCGCCACAGCCGGCAGGTACCTGACAGCCGTAACGGAGCTGTACAAATGGCTTGCCAACAATTATGAAACCAACATCACGTTTCAGACCAAAACAGATACATACAGGGCGCGAAAATCCTTCCTGTATGGCCAAATTTATTCCTACGACTACCAGTACATCCTTGACAGCAGCCTGCCGCGGCAAAAGTCCCGCCGGGAATATATCAAGTGGTATTCGGAGGCGGAAAAGGATACGCTGTGCAGCCATTTTGAAACGCTGCGGGATGAGGCGGTATTCCGCATTACGCTGGAGGGCTTCCGGATCGATGAAGCGCTGAGTATGCAGCTCCAGCACTATGATCCGGTGGAACAAACAATCCGGCCCTCACGTTCCAAGGGGAAACAAAGCGCCCGGTCAGGCCGGGACAATCCCCTTAGAGTGGTTGCGTTACCCTCAGAGCTTTGCGAGCTGCTCAACCGGTACATCCAGACCGAGAGAATGATTGCGGAAAACGAGAGCGGCGTCATCAGCGATTTTCTTTTCATCAACCTGCAGCGGGACAGTACACAGGGGAAGCCGCTTCGCTACGGCAATTACTATGCCATCCTGAAAAGATGTGCCCAAAGGGCAGGCCTTGACCCTGAGAAAATACGAACGCACAGCGGACGCAGTACAAAGGTGATGGAGTATCTGGAGCGTCAGGCACTCCATCCGGAGGATGGCATCACCGATGCCGTCATTATGGAGAGCTTCGGCTGGCGCTCTGCCGATTCCATCGTCCACTACCGGAACCACAACAATCAGGTCATAGCCAAAGCGGTTATGGAAAAGCTGCACCGGAAGAAAGGTGGCGCCAATGATTAAACTGCTTGAAATTAAGACTTGTACCGCCTTTTGGGACATAGACGGGACTGTCCTGCGTTTTCAGAGGCGAAAGCGCGTCGATGACGAGCTGACAGGCCGGACGATAGAGCGGTACCGGGAACTGCTGCTGGATGAAACCTACAAAAGCTGCCCGCAAATGCTCCGCGACATTGCCTGCATCTTAACGGATAACATTTTGGCACGAATCGGCATTGAGGTGTATCAAAAGCAATTTTTGAAAATGTTTCAGCACTATTCGGCGCTCTATGTCGAGCAATGGGAACAGGCCGGAAAATGCTTTGTTTCCAACAAAACGGCCATGTTTCCGGTTTTTGAGTTCATGTTCCGAAACAGGCTGGTTGAACAGCCGAACAGTCCGCTTGTCCTTTTGAGAGACATTTCGTGTGATAGCAAAATCTTTTTGAATATCTTTGAGGAATGCTTTTCATCCTTCTGGGTAAACAAGATCAGGGAGAAGGTTCTGGGACAGGAAACGCTTGCCCCCATCCGGGAACGGATTGGGCCTCTGAGAACGACACAATACCTTTGTTTTCTGCCGGAGACTGTCATCACAGATTACCTCAAAATCATTGCAGGAAGATTTACGCAGCAGCGCAGGCTCATCACTACGCAAAGCTTCTGCCTCGAACTGCTTGGCAGCGATACATCCATTTCCAGCCCGCGTTTTCATCCAAGGTTTGTAACGCTGGTCGCTGCCGAAGTTCGCCGCGAGTTTGAAATCCAGTGCCAAAAATTCATTGCTGAAAACCACCTGCAGCTTGATATGTCCAGTGACAAGTGGACGCTGTTCCATAGGCACGGGCCGTCCCTGCACCGGGAAACCATTGATTTTACAGGAATTTGTTCACCTTCCCTGCGGCTTGAAATCAAGTATTTCATGAAGCACAGATATTACAGCATCACCGCCGACAAAGACCGTGCCATTACTACCTTGGCGTACGCGGCCAATCTGCTCACGGATAACAATCCAAGTATTCGTTTTTTCGCGGATGTGGATGACGTCGATGTCCGGTCGCTGTACATGAGCATGGAGCGCAGATATGGACAGACAACCGGAGGAAAGTCGGTATCGAATATCATGAGGGTTTTCAGCATTTTGTCGGTACTCATGGAATATCTGATGAGCGATCATCGGGATGAAGCAATGCGCAGCCCCGTTCCACACGACAACCCCTTTTCCCGTTACCGGTTTCATAACGCAAAGGACTACAAAGTACGGACCGCCGTCATTCCGGAGGCTGTCGCGGAGCAGATCGATGCGCATCTGGATGAGCTTGACCCGGTGCAGGCTCTGCTGTACCGGATTTTCTCCGCCACAGGCATGCGTATGAAGGAGGTGCTTTTTCTGGAGGCAGACTGTCTGGAACCGTCACAGTATGAGGGTGTTGTCCAGCTTAAGTACAAGCAGTACAAAACCCTGACCGCCAGACGGAAGGCCGGTGTGCCGGATTATCACAGAGTGCTCATCCTGAAAGCATTGGCAGATGAAATCTCCGGACAGATTCACAAAACGAAAGAGTGGCGGAAGGAACTTGGCGTGCCGTATCTGTTTGTCAACAAGCGGCCGAATTTTCGGGCCAGCATGATCAGTATGAGCAATTATCTGCTGGTCATCAACAGGCTCATTGAAAAATATGACATCCGTGATGAAAACGGTCAGCTATGGCATTTTACCAGCAAGC
>DMAW01000175.1 GCA_003446375.1 Eubacteriaceae bacterium
CAATTTTTTTTACAGTAATATAAAATATAGACTAATACAAGAAATTGTGCATTTAAATATAACCGCTTAGTTGATTGAATTTGATTTTTAGGGTATAAATTAAATGTAAAATATTACTCTATTAAGGGAGGTATTGTGATGAGTTTTAGAGATAGTGTAAAGAAAATTTTTGGCTCTGCAAAAGACAAAACTGAAGAATTAATTGATAAGGCAGAAGATAAATTTGATGAGGTTAAAGACAAAGTTGAAGACAGCTTTGAAGATGCAAAAGATAAAGCAGAAGATTCATTTGAAAAAGCAAAAGATAAGTTTGAAGACTTAAAGGAAAAGTCGGAAGACAAGATTGAAGAAATTTTAGAAAAAAGAGATAAGATCAAAGAAGAAGTTGATGAAAAGTCTGATGAAATCAAGAATAAAACCGACGATTTAAAGGAAGAAGCTGTTGAAAAAGCAGAAGATCTAAAAGAACAAGCTCAAGATAAAGTTGAAGAAGTAAGTGATGCTCTAAAAGAAGACGACGAAGAAGCAGATAAATAAGGTGTGGGCACATCAAAGTTCAAGCCGGTCTAATTGATTGGCTTGTTTTTTGTTAAAAGAATAAAACAGTGCGATAAAGAATAAAAATATATTGATGAAAGAGACGATAATCTCAATAATGAATAAATATTTGATATAGGATGTCTTAAAAAGGGTAAATATTCTTTAATTATAATTTTGTTGATTACATTTTGTTTTTAAAGGGGTCATGTCAATGGAAGAATATTTGGGGATTTTTATAGAAGAACCTTTGCTAAGAAAGCTTATAATTGCAGTTATTGGAGCTGTAGCAATCATCGCGCTAAAAAATCTTATCAAGGTACGCGTGGGTAGATATATTAAAGACCGAAATAATTCATACAGAACAAAGAAAGCTGTTAATGTTTTAGGATACTTTGTGATTGCAATATTCATAATGATTGTTTATAGTGACAGTCTCGGCCAAGTAACTGTTGTATTAGGAATTGCTGGAGCTGGGATAGCTTTTGCTCTTCAAGAAATTATAGTAAGCATTGCAGGATGGATTACTATTTTGACAAGTGATATTTATAAAACTGGAGACAGAGTGCTTTTAGGAGGCATCAAGGGCGATGTCATAGATGTTGGGATTTTAAGAACAACCATTATGGAAATGGGCAGCTGGGTAGAGGGAGATTTGTATAATGGAAGAATAGTTAGAATAGGAAATAGTTTTGTATTTAAAGAGCCCGTGTATAATTATTCTTCTGATTTTCCTTTTCTGTGGGATCAAATCAAGATTCCGATAAAATACGGGAGTGATTACAAACTTGCAAGGAAGATAATTTATGATGCGGCTCAGGAGATCGTCGGAAGCTATTCTAATGAAGCAAAGACATATTGGGATGTAATGGTTAAAAAATATTTAATTGAAGATGCAACTACACAACCTATGGTGACTATGATAGCCAATGACAACTGGGTAGAATTTACCTTGAGGTTTGTGGTCGATTATAAGAGACGAGTAGGAGTCAAAGATCTTTTGTTTCAAAAGATATTAGATGAAATTGAAAATAACTCTAGTGATGTTCAACTGGCATCAGCGACATTTGAATTGGTAGGAATGCCGGATGTTGAGATAAAAAGAAATCTTTAAGTAGATATAGAAAAAATAAACAAATAAAAGAGATGGAAAAGTGCTAAACCACGATGTGAAGTTATCTTAAAACGATAGTTTTACATTGTGGTTTTTTTGCTTATAAGGGTAAAAAATAGATACAATATCTCAATAATGTACAAGCCTTGATAAAGAGTACAATTAGATGTTTGAAGGTTCGTGCAATCATTTGGACTTATCAGAGATACCGTTTGCAAGATATAATCTAAAACAAGAGGTGAAACAAATGTTGGATTACAAAGATTACTACATACTTAACCTGCTTTCGCATTCCTACCAAACTTTGGATGTTGATGACTTGTCAAAACTGATTGGGGTTTCAAGAAGAAGCATCTACTACTCGTTAAATAAAATCAATGAATACCTAACCGACAATGAATTGCCAGAAATTGAAAATCTCCGAGATGAAGGAGTGATCCTATCGGAAGAAGCCAAAGAATTTTTTAAAAATGATATTCAGGGTGCATTAGATGGAGTTTACATCTATACCCAAAAAGAAAGAATCGCAATTGAGATAATGATGGTATTAACCAAATCAAAAGCATTAAGCATAGGCGACTTTGAAGAGATTTTTATGGTAAGCAGAAATACAATAATTTCAGATGTTAAAGAATTGCGAAAGATAATGTCAACATTTAACTTGTCATTAGAGTATGAACAGGGTATGGGGTATTTTGTAAATGGCACGCAAATACGCATCCGAAGCATTTTGTTGTACACCTTCTCGTCATATAACTACCTTTTTAAAATTAACCGTTTTGATGTGTATGACAATCAGGAAGTTAAAAAGATACTTGATCTTTTATATAAAGTAGAAGAAAAAAACTCAGTTTCTTACGTCGCTGCAACAAAAGAAATTTTGGCGAAGTTGCTTGCTACTATAAAGAAGCACGATTTTGAGAAGATGACATTTAACAAAAATGACATCAAAACGCTGGAAGAAAGCATTGAATTCGAAGCGGTAAATTATTATTTTAAACCAATATTTCCTATTGAAGAGCAAAGATATATAACTCTTCAGCTAATGGGCCTTAGGATAAATACTCATCATGATTTTGAGAGCAATGACGATGAGTATATAGACAGAGTAGTAAACTTCATTATAAAAAGATTTAAGGAATTGACTTTAATCGATATAAAAGAACAGAAAGCACTGTATGAAGGACTCTATTTTCACATGAAAAGTGCATTGATTAGATATAAATACGGCATAATTTATGATAATGAGCTAAAAGAAGATATCAAGGAAGAATACCAGTCGATTTATAGAATCAGCGAGCTTATTTGTAAAGAACTAGAAGAAATTGTAGGCAACCCTATTAATGAAGATGACATAGCTTATATGGCGATGCACTTTGGAGGTCATCTGAAAAGAGAAAAAAATGAACTGTCATTTCCAAAAGTTTTGCTTGTGTGCTTAAATGGAATCGCAACTTCGAAGCTGCTGCGAAAAGAAATAGAGCATCTCCTTGAAAACATCGAAATAATAGATGCGGTCAGCTTGGATGAGATTAAAGGTTACGCAGATAGCGTTGACTATATAATAACTACGGTGCCAATCGATATAAAAGAATATGCACAAAAAACTCTTATGGTTTCACCTATACTTACGGGACTAGACAGGGACAGATTGTTTAAAATTTTTCATAGAAACCAAAGAAGCTTTAATGTAGAGTCGATGAAGCAGGCGGTTTATAAGAGAATAGAAAAAGAGTTCGATATAGACACAGCAAGTAAAATAATAAAAATTATGGATAAAGAATTATATAAACATGTTGATTCTTTAAATTTAACAAAAGGGAAGGTACAACCAATGCTAAACGAATTAATCACTGAAGATAAAATTATAATTAAAAATCGAGTTGATAATTACCAAGAAGCTATCTATGAAAGTGCAAAGCCATTACTGGAAGGAGGTTACATTGAAAATCGGTATTTAAAAAAGGTAATAGACAATATTAAAGAGCTAGGTCCGTATATAGTCATAGCTCCCAATGTTGCAATATCCCACGCAAGACCAGAAGATGGAGTGATAGAGCTAGGGATGAGTATTCTTGTTTTGGATGAGGCAGTGAATTTCTCAGATGAGAAAGAGAGACCGGCAAAACTTATCGTTACATTAGCAGCACCTGATGATGAATCCCACTTAAAAGCTTTAGGACAACTCAGTGAGTTATTTATGAATTCAATGGATGAGATGCTTGCAAGTAAATCAAAGGATGATGTGCTGAATTTAATAAAAAGGTATTCAAAATAAGGAGGATGAAGAGTCATGAAAAAGATAGCAGCTATTTGTGGATCAGGATTAGGAAGTAGTTTCATGGTGGAAATGAATATTAAATCAGTTTTAAATGAGTTGGGGGAAAAGGATATTGATGTAGAACATATGGATTTGGGGAGTGCGTGGCCTGGTGTAGCAGATATAATAGTTTGTGGCAAGGATTTGGAAGATAACTGCAAGCGTTTTGGTGAAGTATTAGCACTTGATAATATCTTTGATAAAGAAGAGTTGAGAAACAAGTTAAAAGCTCTGATTAAAAAATAAGGTATTATTTAGATAAAAATTATATATAAAGGAGAGATATCTATGGAAATGATTATTCAATTCATTACAGACTTTCTAGGGACACCTGCGATATTGGTTGGAGTCATAATTTTAGTAGGTCTGATTGCTCAAAAAAAATCAACAAGTGATGTTGTCCGAGGGACAATTAAAGGAATATTAGGTTTTTTGATCCTTGGAGCTGGTGCGGGTGTTATCGTGGGTGCCATAGAACCATTTGGATCGTTGTTCGGAGAAGCTTTCAACATGCAGGGCGTTGTGCCTAATAATGAAGCAATAGTGGCTGAAGCACTAGGGACTTACGGTTCTGCGACTGCAATAATTATGGTAGTAGGAATGATTGCAAATATAATTATTGCACGTTTTACAAAGCTTAAATATATATTTCTAACTGGACATCATACACTTTACATGGCTGCAATGATAGCTATAGTATTAGTTGTAGCTGGATTTGAAGGGATTTTGCTCTACTTGTTTGGGGGAATGGCGTTAGGACTTGCAATGGCGTTTTTTCCGGCTATTGCACAGCCTACAATGCGGAAAATTACAGGCAATGATGATATAGCATTCGGTCATTTTTCTACATTAACATATGTGTTGAGCGCACAAGTAGGAAAGTTAGTAGGAAAAGGTTCTAAATCCACTGAGGAAACCTCTTTTCCTAAAGGTCTTGCTTTCTTGAGAGACAGTTCGATTTCAATTGCTTTGACAATGATGGTCATGTATCTGATTGTTGTTCTAATAGCAGGTCCAGAATATACGGAAACACTTTCAGGGGGACAAAATTTCATTATATATGCTTTGTTGCAAGCGATAACATTTGCAGCTGGAGTATACATAGTGCTTCAAGGGGTTAGGCTGGTTATAGCAGAAATAGTGCCTGCATTTAAAGGGTTCAGTGAAAGAATAGTGCCAAATGCCAAGCCGGCACTAGATTGTCCGGTAGTATTTCCATTTGCACCGAATGCAGTTTTGATAGGTTTTCTTGCATCATTCTTAGGTGGCGTATTAGGCATGTTTATACTTGTGCTTTTAAAAGATACAGCCTTAAGTCCAATGGTAATATTGCCTGGGGTAGTGCCACATTTCTTTGTTGGTGCAACGGCGGGAGTTTTTGGAAATGCAACAGGTGGAAGACGTGGCGCAATATTAGGCGCATTTGTCAACGGACTAGTGATAACATTCTTGCCATTATTCCTGCTCCCGGTACTTGGAGACTTGGGATATGCAAACACGACTTTCTCAGATGCCGACTTCATAGGTGTCGGCGTGCTAGTTGGTTGGGTCGCAACATTTAAAAAAGCGTGGTTAGTTGGGACGGTTATAGCTGCGTTGTTCGCGATACCTTTTGTTCATGCAATCTTCAGCAAGGATAAGTTGCAGACTGTTGAAAAAAACTAAGTATTTAATTTGAGGCATTCCATCAAGGAGTGCCTCTTTATTTTGTTGTCAACGTTAAAATTTAATGAGATAATTACTTTATAAAAAGACAGAGTAACAACATATAATTATTGCCGTAGGATAGGAGGCGCATATGAGCATGTATCAATTCTTAGCTAGCGAAATGATGCTTGATGGAGTGGAAAATCCATACATTGAGATCATTTCAGTTAATGAGGCCATCAAGAGAGGCGTCAATTTTGATGAATCTTTGATGAACAATCCTTCTTTTGACAGAGATGAAGAGAAGATACTGATTTGTGATACTGAAGAGCATATGGATGAAATTGAAATTAATTATGTCGGAAGCGATTCAGAAAAATGCTCAGAAGGCTATACTGAACTACAAAATATTCATGAATTGAATTGGTGCTATTCCGAAGAAAGGGCTCAAAAGCTAGTTGATTATCTTAAGAAGCAGATTACAGCTGGTAAAAGCGCAATCGAGCTGTGGAACATATGGTTGGGTGAAACAAAATCGGCTATAAAAAAACATGTTAAAGTAGAAAATCTGTCTGTTTCTGACCTTGAATTGCTTGATGTATCATCAGGATTAACCACGCCTATATGCCTGGTTGTAGAGTCTAAAGGAGACTTGAAATAAATATGAAGCAAAAGAAGGATAATTTAAAAAATATTATATTTGTAATGTTGCTTATCATTTTATTTATACAGCTGATTCCGACAGGGATTACTTTTTTGAATTGGAATCGAAACAAGGAGCTGTCAGAAAAAATAAAATCCGAAGCACTGTCTGCAAATATATACATAGTAAAAGTAGAAAAATCCGAAGGATATAATACAACATCTACTTCATATTCTGTCGGATCCAGCGGAGTGATAATTGGGCGTAAAGAAGATAGATGCTATGCTCTCACAGCAGAGCATGTGATATCAGACTGGAAAAATGAAAATATTAATTATTTGGTAATGGATCATAACGATATGAGCATGAGCGACTACTTAAATTCCGGAGAGGAATTTATCAGCAATGAGGGTTATTATTCAAAGTTTCCAAGTGTGGTCGTCGAATATGCTGATGAGAGCTTTGATTTGGCATTGATAAGCTTTGTTTCAGATGAAGATTATATCTGTTTGGACTTAGCTAATCAAGAGCCAAAGTTTGGTGATGTGGTTGCAACATTGAGCAACAAAGAGGGAGAACGAAATATAGTGTCATCGGGAATAATAACAAGGCCAAATCCAAAATTGACAGGTATAAGCGACAATAATATATCTAATCTTGTTATAAGGCATAATGCTCACTTAGCCCCAGGGAGCAGCGGAAGCGCCCTGGTAAATGAAGACCTTGAAATCGTGGGAATTAACCTGGGAGGTTACGAAAATATTTTCAGAAGATTCATATCCGGTATGACGATGCCGGCTGAAAGTGTAAAAGAATTTTTAATTGATAGCAATATAAGTTATTAATTGATTTTGTTTAAATAGTATAAAAAAATGGTAAATTAAAAGTATCATAGTTGTAATAGGAGGCATGATCATGACTGAAAAGGAATTGATTGTAGCATTGAAAGAGCGGTTCGAAAAAAATATGAATCGCCATAAAGAATCTAAATGGGATGAAATCCAAAAAAAGCTTGAAGAAAATCCAAAGAAGCTAGCATCCCTAAAAAAGATGGAATTAAGCGGTGGAGAACCTGATGTTGTAGGTTATGATGATTCGACCGAAGAGCATGTATTTGTCGATTGCTCAAAGGAAAGCCCCAAAGGAAGACGAAGCATTTGCTATGACCCGGAAGCATTAGAGGCGAGAAAAGAAAATAAGCCTAAAAATAGTGCAATAGGAATGGCCAATCAAATGGGAATTGATATTTTAACGGAAGAAGAGTACAGAAATCTGCAAAAGCTTGGAATATTTGATACAAAGACCTCAAGTTGGGTAAAGACTCCTGCAAATATTCGAAAGCTCGGAGGAGCTCTGTTTTGTGATCGTCGCTATGATACAGTTTTTGTTTACCACAACAGTGCCGAGTCTTACTATGGGGCTAGAGGATTTAGAGGGTTGATTAAGCTTTAGCAAAACATAAAGAATAAATTAGGACAGGTCTCGAATAGATAATGTTGAGAGCTGTCCCTTTTTAACTTGAATCATAACACTTGTTTAATCATCAATACATGGGAGATGCCATCTTCCATAAAAATATCAGAAGACGTTATGTAGCCTAGTTGGTTATAAAAACCTTCTGCATGAGTTTGGCCATGTAGCTTAAAGGTATAAATTCCATTTGTTGTAGCGATTTCTTCTAACGCTTTTATGACAACTTTTCCTAAACCAAATTTTCGATATGGCTTTAAGATGCATATTCTTTCTAATTTTCCAATTCCGTCAATAATCCGGATTCTTCCCGTGCCGACAGGTCTTTTGTCATGATAAACTAATACGTGGTCGCATCCTTTATTTAAAACATCAAATTCATCAATTTCATCTTTTGTGGGAACGCCCTGCTCCTTTACAAAAACTTCTGTTCTGATGTTCAAAGCAATATTTAAGTCGTATTCTGTTGTGATTCTTTTTGATTCCACTTTTGTTGATCCTTTCATGTACGATATTGTGATTAAATTAAAAGGTTATAGTCTTCCATTCGCCTTTTAGCATTTCGGTAAGAGGAACCCCCATCGGGATTACTTCTATACCCAGTTCTTGTAAAGCACCTGTAACTCCATACATGTCTGCACAAGTGATGCAAGCATACATTTCCACGCCAAAATCCTGCATAATCTTAACTTGTTCTTGTAGTTCTTTATCTTGTGCCAATAGATTTGAAGACGGTCCCCATACTACTAATTTAACTCTATCCCACCAAGCTTTCTTCATAGAATTGCGAGCATACATAAACACCATCTTAAGCGCGACTTCTTTATCGCCGCTAGTCCATACTACCAGTAAACTATCTTCTTTAGCCTTATTCATATGATTTAACCTTCTTTCATTGGTATTTTTATGTCTACATATTCATTGAGTTATATTTAATGATATCAATTTAGTTAAAAAGCGTCAATTTTTTAAGGTGCTTATAAACTTAAAACTACATTGAAAACAAAAATATAAAGTGTGATAATAAAGACATATTAAGTTTTGAATAGAAGTATTTATAGATTGTAAAAAAGAGCATCTCTAAGGAGGTTAAACAGATGACATTGCAGCAGCTAAGATACGTTATAACAGTCGCTGAAAAGGGGTCGATAAACGAAGCGGCGAAAGAACTTTTTATTACTCAACCAAGCTTGACAAAAGCAATAAAAGAATTGGAAAGCGAGATGCAGATTGTAATATTTACAAGAACAAATAAAGGAATAGTGGTATCAAATGAAGGTGATGAATTTTTAGCATATGCTAGGCAAGTAATAGAACAAGCTGATTTGTTGGAAGAAAAGTATTTGAACGTTAAAAAGAAAAGTCCAAGATTTTCAGTCTCTACGCAACATTATTCATTTGCGGTAAACGCATTTGTGGAAGTTATTCGCAAATTTAAAGGGGATAAATATGACTTTACCTTAAGAGAGACACAGACATATGAAATTATTGAGGACGTGGCTAGGCTTAAAAGCGAGGTCGGAATTTTATATACTTCGTCTAAAAATGAAGAAGTCATAACGAAAATGCTTAAAAAGAATAATCTGGATTTTGAGGAACTGTTTGTAGCCAAACCTCATGTATTTATAAGCTCAAAACATCCGCTGGCAAAGAATATGACGATTTTCTTGTCAGAACTTGACCCATATCCGTATTTGTCATTTGAACAAGGTGACAACAATGCTTTTTACTTTTCAGAAGAAATTTTAAGCACTTTGGATCGAGATAAAAACATAAAGGTAAGAGATAGAGCTACGCTTTTTAATTTAGTCATAGGTCTTAATGGTTACACGGTTAGCACGGGAATAATATGTAAGGAATTAAATGGTGAAAATATCATCGCAAAACCCCTTGAAGTAAATGAATATATGCATATTGGGATAATCCGTGCAAAAAATATGCATCTTAGCAGATACGCTAAAGCATACATAGATGAACTTAAAAGACAATTGCATGTATGTAGGTAGAGCTTAATATAAAATCGATGAGCCTGTTTGATATAGCTTTAAGCTATATCAAACAGGCATTTTTTAGTATTATTCATATTTTGCAGATTGAATTATACTAATAATCAATAAACTGTTATCTACGAGATAACATTATTCTAGGAGGAAATAGCATGGGACATAGAATCGAAACTAAATGCATCCACGAAGGTTGGAAACCCCAAAAGGGAGAAGCAAGACAGCTTCCTGTATATCAAAGCACTACATTTAAATACGATACAAGTGAGCAAATGGGAAAGTTATTTGACCTAGAGTCGGAAGGATACTTTTATACTAGGCTTCAAAATCCTACAAATGATGCAGTAGCGGCAAAGATTTGCGAACTGGAAGGAGGCGTGGCGGCTATGCTTACTTCTTCAGGGCAAGCTGCAAATTTTTACGCAATATTCAATATATGCGAAGCGGGTGATCATTTCATAGCTTCTTCTGCAATATATGGAGGGACGTATAATCTTTTTGCTGTGACTATGAAAAAAATGGGTATAGAATGCACGTTTGTAGATCAAAACCTACCTGAAGATAGACTCTCAAAATACTTTAAGCCAAATACTAAGGCAGTTTTTGGAGAGACAATTACAAATCCGACGGTTTCAGTATTTGACTTCGACAAATTTGCAAGACTAGCTCATTCTCACGGAGTACCGCTTATTGTAGATAATACATTTGCCACTCCTATAAATTGCAGACCTTTTGAATGGGGGGCAGATATAGTTACCCACTCTACTACGAAATATATGGATGGACATGGGGTAAGCGTAGGAGGGTGCATAGTAGACAGCGGAAATTTTGACTGGAGTGCTAATGGAAAAAAGTATCCGGGGCTGACTTCTCCTGATGATTCTTATCATGGCATAACGTATACAGATAAATTTGGAAAAGGAGCATATATAACGAAAGCTACTGCCCAATTGATGAGAGACTTTGGTTCAGCGCAATCTCCTCAGAATGCATTTTATATTAATCTAGGATTGGAAACTCTCCACTTAAGAATGAAACAGCACTGTGACAATGCATTAGCAGTAGCAAACTTTTTAAATGAAAATGATAAAATTGCTTGGATAAATTATCCGGGGTTAGAAAGCAGCGTTGATAATGCACTAGCTAATAAATATCTATCTAATGGTTCTTGCGGAGTATTGGCATTTGGAATAAAAGGTGGAAGAGAAAAATCCATAGAATTTATGGACAACCTTAAATTGGCATCCATAGTAACTCATGTGGCAGATAGCAAGACGTGCTTATTGCATCCGGCAAGTCACACCCATCGGCAGCTAAGTGACGAACAACTTAAAGAAGCAGGAATCGAACCAGACCTTATAAGGCTTTCAATAGGATTAGAGAATGCGGATGATATAATTGAAGACCTCGCTCAGGCTTTGAAGAAGATATGATTTAAAAAATCACCTAAGGGTAATATTATCAATAAGAAATGATTGAAAAATATTGACTTGGAGGTGATGGCTTGAAGCTTGTGAAAATAATAGGATGGGTAGGTCTTTTGGCAATGGCACTTGCTTTGGCTCAAGGTTTTATATTGGGAGATTTTTTTGCAGATGGAAGTGAGCTGTTATCAAATCCTTGGGGGATAGTATCATTGGTAGATTTATATGTAGGATTTGTGTTGTTTTCATGTTGGATAGCCTTTAGAGAAAAAAACACCTTAGCCATTATTTTATGGATTGTGGCAATGATGATTCTAGGATTTTTTGCAGGAAGCGCATACGTAGTCATAAATTTGCACGCCAGCAAGGGCGACTGGTCAAAATTCTTTTTAGGCGCAAGGAAAGAAGATGTCTTGAATTAAAATACTTGATTACAATAATGCCCCTTGTTGCAATAGATGAATTAAATGACAAGAGGCATTATTGCGATGATGTTATTGGAATGTCCTGCCCCCGTCGAGCAAAACAACTTGACCATGGAGGTAGGCAGATCTATCAGATGCCATGAAGCTGGCTAAATATGCTACATCTTCTGGCTGACCTATTTTTCTAATAGGAATCAAATTGCGAATCTTGTTTTTGCTCTCT
>DMAW01000074.1 GCA_003446375.1 Eubacteriaceae bacterium
AAAGTTTTAAGCAGGTATTCCGTGCTTATTATAGACGAAATCGGCTATCTTCCTATGGACATACAGGGAGCCAATCTATTCTTCCAACTGATTGCTAAAAGATACGAAAAGAACAGCACCATCTTCACTTCAAACAAGCCTTTTTCTCAATGGAATGATGTTTTTTCTGATACAACCATTGCTGCAGCAATACTGGATCGGGTGCTTCATCATTGCAATGTTGTCAACATCAGAGGTGATAGCTACCGGTTAAAGGAGCGGAAAGAACACATGAGAACCACCAAGAAGGTTAACACTTTATTCACAGAATCAGATGATTAATTGCGCCAAAAAACTACATTTTTTAAGCGCCTTTTTCATGCAAATTTAAACCGCCCTTGACAAGCATCATTAAAATGTAAAAAACCGAGTGATGAATTTGAAAAATTCAATACACTCGGTTTAATAGCTTTACTAGTTATTCAATTATATGTTTACTAGTCATCAAGTAAAGAAGCAGAAGCCTCGTACTCATCCTGACTTTCTTGATATTTCTTTTCCTTAGGTGGAAATGATTTATCAAATTCATCTACTTCTTCTTGGGTCACATCAAACACTTCTGAAATCTCAGCATATCCCGATATATCATCTAATGCTCCTTCATAAAGAGGTAAAACCAATAGGCCTTTATAGAAGTTTCCATCTGGCATAGAAATATTATATTTCTTACCTCCTAAGAAACCATATGGCTCATAGTGATATGGATATCCAAGTGTAAGGATTGCAAGGTATCCCATTTTTTTTGCTACTTGAATAGTATGTGTAATTAGCTCTTTCCCCAGTCCTTTTCTGTGAAACTCAGGAGATATAAAAACTGGTCCAAAGCTAATAGTCTTATATTCTTTACTATCCTCTGATACGATCTTAGAATGTGTGTAGAATATAGCCCCAGCAATCTCATCATCTACTTCAATGACAAAGGCAAGTTCCTTTATAAAATCTGGATGACTTCTCATTTTATGAACAACATAATGCTCGTGTCCACCTGGAAAATATAGATTCCAAAACGCTTCTCTCGCTATTTCTTCAACTTTTCTATAATCTTTTGGTTCTTCATTTCTAATATTTATATTCATTTTATCCTCCAAATTTTTAGTTAATGATTTGCTTTTTTTACGTTGGAGGTTGTTGGTTGTTTATTTGAAAACCCCCAACGATACTGCCAGCTCAGATTTACCATAATTATTAAACATAAAATGCCTCCGTGTATTATTTATAATTTAGTATCCTACGTATACCATACCCACCAAAGCATTTACAGTATAAGTAGTCTCATAGATATCAATGTCTATATGCTCATAATTTATGCACTAAAAAACCCTAGATTCTGCAAATCGAATCTAAGGCATTTTACTATCAAAATTTCTATTTTTAAGATTTATAATCCCTCGTATCACTATTATCATTTCAAAATGGAGTCAAAAGCACTTTCAACACCTCGAAAACTCAGTAAAATCAATGGTTTCAGAGTTTGAAATCTTTACTCCCACTCGATAGTGCTCGGTGGCTTGCTCGTTATGTCATAAACTATACGGTTAACGTGGCTTACCTCGTTAACTATCCTGGTAGAAATTCTCTCCAACACGTCGTGTGGTATCCTTGCCCAGTCGCTGGTCATTCCGTCGGTGCTTGTTACAGCCCTTAGTCCAATGGTGTAGTCGTAGGTTCTTTCATCACCCATTACCCCTACGCTTCTGTTGCCGGGAAGCACTGCGAAGTACTGCCAAATCTCTTGATCCAGGCCGGATTTTTTAATCTCGTCTCTAAATACAAAGTCTGCATCCTTTAAGATGTCGAGCTTTTCCTGGGTTATCTCTCCCATTATCCTTATTGCAAGACCCGGCCCCGGAAAAGGCTGTCTCCATACAAGGTCTTTAGGTATTCCAAGCTCTTCTCCTACGGCTCTTACTTCGTCTTTAAATAGGTCTCTGAGAGGCTCTATAAGCTCAAAGCCAAGGTCTTCAGGAAGTCCACCAACGTTGTGGTGGCTTTTGATAACAGCCGCGTCTTTAGTTCCGCTTTCTATTACATCAGGATAAATTGTTCCCTGTAGAAGATAGTCTATTCCTTCGAGCTTATGGGCTTCTTCTTCGAACACCCTGATGAACTCTTCTCCGATTATCTTTCTCTTTGTCTCAGGATCTGATACACCTTTAAGCTTATTTAAAAATCTTTCTTGTGCATTTACCCTGATGAAGTTCATGTGGAAACGCTCTTTAAATATCTTTTCCACCTGGTCTCCCTCGTCTTTTCTTAGAAGTCCATGATCTACAAAGATGCAGTGAAGGTTGTCCCCTATGGCTTTGTGCACAAGTACAGATGCAACCGAAGAGTCTACTCCGCCACTTAACGCGCACAGTACTTTTTTGTCTCCGACAAGTTCCTTAACCTTTTGAATCTCTTCCTGGGCAAAGTTTGCCATCGTCCACTCTCCTGAGCATCCGCAGATATCATATAAGAAGTTAGATAGTATCTGTCTTCCAAACTCAGTGTGTTCTACTTCCGGATGGAACTGAACAGCGTAAAGTCGCTTTTCTTCGTCTTCCATTGCTGCTACCGGGCAGGTTTCTGTCTTTGCAGTAACTTCAAATCCTTCCGGGACATCCTTGATGTAGTCGGTGTGGCTCATCCAACAGATCGAGCTTTCCCCGACGCCCTTAAGGATCTTGCTTTCTTTAAGGATGTGAAGCTCTTTTTTTCCATATTCTCTGATATCCGGTCTCGCTACGAATCCTCCAAGGAGATTGGCCATAAGCTGAGCTCCGTAACAGATACCAAGTACAGGAATGCCAAGTTCGAATATTCCTTTATCACAGGTTGGCGCCTTTTCTGCATATACGCTTGAAGGACCCCCTGTAAATATTATGCCTTTAGGATTTTTTTCTTTTATTTTTTCAATGGATGTGTCGTAAGGCAGGATCTCACAGAATACTTTTTCTTCTCTGACCCTTCTTGCAATTAGTTGATTGTATTGGCCTCCGAAATCCAGCACTATTACCAGTTCGTGATTTTCCATTTTTCCTCCCGCATCAATAATTGGCGCTGCTATAGTTAGAAGGCTCTTTTACGATCGATACGTCATGTGGATGGCTTTCCTTCAAACCTGCGCTAGTTATTTTTATAAACTCTGTATTTTCTTTTAGTTCCTTGATGTTTTTGACTCCACAGTATCCCATTCCGGCTCTCAATCCGCCGATCATCTGGAATATGCTATCAGCTAATGGTCCTTTGTACGGCACTTTCCCTTCGACACCTTCCGGAACAAGTTTTCTTTGTCCTTCTTGGAAGTACCTGTCCGAACTGCCTTGCTTCATTGCAGCCTCTGACCCCATACCTCTGTAAGCTTTAAAGCTCCTTCCCTGGTAGATCATCATCTCTCCTGGGCTTTCTTCAGTTCCGGCAAAAAGTCCGCCAATCATCACGCAATCCGCTCCTGCGGCTATAGCCTTGACTACGTCCCCTGAGAACTTTATTCCTCCATCTGCAATTACGGGGACTCCGTACTCTTTAGCAACTTCGGCACAATCCATGACAGCTGTGATCTGGGGAACTCCAATTCCTGCAATTACCCTAGTAGTGCAGATTGAACCTGGTCCGATGCCTACCTTTATGGCATCAACTCCCGCTTCAATAAGATCCCTGGCTGCAGAAGCTGTGGCGATGTTTCCTGCAATCAGCTGGGTATCCGGGAATTTAGTTTTAATCGTTCTTACCATTTCCACTACGCCAACTGAGTGCCCGTGGGCCGTATCCAGAACGATGACGTCTGCATTTGCCTCTATTAGAGCTTTTGCTCTCTCAAGGCTATCCTTGCTTACTCCTACTGCTGCGCCTACAAGGAGCCTTCCGTTGCTGTCCTTTGCAGAGTTTGGATACTTGATTGCCTTTTCGATATCCTTAATTGTTATGAGGCCTTTTAAATAGAAGTTATCGTCTACTATAGGAAGCTTTTCGATTTTATGGCTTTTGAGAATTTTTTCAGCTTCTTCCAGCGTTGTTCCTTCCGGTGCAACTACAAGATCCTCTTTTGTCATTGCATCTTTTATCTTCTTTAGCGGGTCATTTTCAAATCTAAGGTCCCTGTTGGTTATGATTCCAACAAGCTTACCATCTTCTGTTATAGGTACGCCGGAAATATGATATCTTTCCATAAGTTCAAGAGCGTCTCCTATTATGTGTTCCGGACTTAAAAAGAAGGGATCTACGATAACGCCGTGCTCGCTTCTTTTTACTTTGTCAACTTCCATGGCTTGATCTTTTATATCCATATTCTTGTGGATTATTCCAATTCCACCTTGTCTTGCAATTGCTATTGCAAGTTTAGCTTCAGTAACAGTATCCATCCCTGCACTAGCTATTGGAATGTTAAGCTTGATTTTTTTTGTCAAAACTGTGCCAATTTCCACCTGGTGAGGCAGAATTTCAGACTTTGAAGGCACTAAAAGCACGTCGTCGAAGGTCAACCCTTCTCTAATCATTTTACTCATTTTTTCCCTCCTATTTGAATTCAATGTGCCTAAGCACTTTATGCAGCGTTTTGAAAAGCAATGCTTGCTTTTATGAAAACAGTCATTTAGATTGCAAAAAAGACAAATAGCTCTTTCTACTTGTCTTAAGATATTGTGAAATACCCTAACTTATAGTCGAAGAATTTACGGTTCTTCGGTAGAGACTTCCAGGCCTTATCCCTGACTTTATATAAGATAGCTGCTTTTAGGTTTATGATATTTTTATAAGTATAGTATTGTTCAATTTATTTGTCAATAAGAATCAATTTAAATGAATATTCTGAAAATTCCCCCCTAGGAAAAAGACCTTCCATATATGTGAAGGTCTTGGAAATTATATCTGAAGTTTTAAATCTCCGTCTTTAATCCAGTTCATTTTCCTAAGGAGCTCTGATACCAATAAAGTTATGATTGCAGGCAATACAAAGTGAAGCAATATGATTCCTATCCATACCATGGAGCTTGCCCCCATCGCTTCCAATGTACCAAACTGGCCCACAAAACCGCTTGTCCCCATACCTGATCCATATGGAACGTTTTCCATCTTAAAAAGCACTGTCGCCACAGGACCCAATACTGCTGAAGATACTATCGGTGGTATCCATACCTTTGGATTTTTTACTATGTTGGGCATCTGAAGCATGGAAGTACCTATGCCCTGAGCAAGCAATCCACCCATTTTATTCTCCCTGTAGCTCATTACTGCAAAGCCTACCATCTGGCTGGCACAGCCTACAGTTGCAGCCCCGGCAGCCAATCCGCTTAATGAAAGCATAAGGCCAATTGCAGCAGAACTTATAGGCAGTGTCAACGCTATGCCCATGAGCACGGATACGATGATGCCCATTGGTATGGGTTGCTGCTCGGTAGCCCACATTATGACCTGACCAAATCCAATCATGAAAGCAGCTATCACGGGGCCTATAAAAAAGGCGGCCATTCCACCGGTGATGATCACCACTGCAGGCGTAACTATTATATCAACCTTGGTTTCCTTTGAAACCAACTTTCCGAATTCAGCTCCTACAATTCCCGCTATCAAGGCTGAAACCGGGTCCCCTCCGATCATCCCGTTTATTGCAGATGCAAATATCGCAAGTGGAGGCGCCTTTAGGGCGTAGGCTACGGCTACTGCAATCGCCGGTGCAGTCATTGCCCTAGCAGCGGGCCACACAACCTCGGTAAGAAATGCTATTTTAAGCACTACTCCCACCTGATTTAGGATGCTTCCGATAATCAAGGTTGCAAACAGCGCATAAGCCATAAATCCCAGCGTATCTATGAGATACCTTT
>DMAW01000116.1 GCA_003446375.1 Eubacteriaceae bacterium
GCGATCGGCGCAACTACAGGTACAAAGTCTTCATTCATCAAGCTGTTTAGAAGCTCAGGATTGACCTTCTCAATTTCTCCTACCCAACCGATATCCTTGCCTCCCGGCATTTTCTTTTTGGCTAGGATCGTCCTTCCGTCTTTCCCGCTGATCCCCACCGCTTTAATTCCCTGTTGCTGAAACATTTGGACAATTTCCTTATTGATGCTTCCTGAAAGAACCATTTCGGCTATTTCCATGGTTTCGTCATCCGTCACTCTAAGTCCATCGATAAACACGCTTTCCTTGCCTACTTTTTCCAGCATTTCATTTATCTTTTTGCCTCCGCCATGGACGACTACAGGTCTTATTCCCACCAGCTTCATGAGAGTTATGTCTTTTATTACGGACATCTTTAATTTTTCGTCTATCATCGCACTTCCGCCGTATTTTATGACTACTGTCTTGTTGTTGAATTTTTTGATATAAGGCAATGCCTCCATCAAAGTCTTCGCCTGATAAATATATTTGTCCATAGCTCTCTCCTTAAGTTCTGTATTCACCATTTATTTTTACATAATCGTAGCTTAAATCGCATCCCCAGCCGGTCGCTTTTGCATCTCCGTCTTCTAGAAACACGTTTATCTTTATATCCCTGTTTTGCAAAAGTTTGTATGCGTAGTCTTCATCAAATGAAACCGGAAGACCTTCTTTTAAAAGCAATATCTTTTGACCTGCCGCTTCAAATTCAAGACTTGCCTTTTCAGGATCAAAATCCCCCTGGGAATAACCCATGGCGCATAAAACCCTGCCCCAGTTGGCATCCTCTCCGAACATCGCAGTCTTAACCAGATTTGAAGTCAAAATGCTTTTGACCATCTTTCTAGCATCTTCTGTTGTTTTTGCTCCGGTTATTGCAACTTCTATGAATTTGCTAGCTCCTTCTCCATCCTTTACTATTTCCTTTGCTAAGTGTTCGTTTATATAATATAGCGCTTTGTACAAAGTTTTGTAATCATTGTTTTCTTCTGTGATCATTTCATTTTCTGCCATACCGTTTGCCATTACTACTACCATGTCGTTGGTGCTGGTATCTCCATCTACGGAGATCATATTATACGTATCCCTTCCTATTTGCTTTAGTGCCTTTCTGAGAAGCTCCTGGCTTATGTTTGCATCGGTCGTCACAAAAGACAGCATAGTCGCCATATTAGGATGAATCATTCCCGAACCTTTTGCCATTCCTGCAATTGTTACGGTCTTTCCGCCTATTTCAACTTCTACAGCTATATTCTTAATCGTCGTATCCGTAGTCATTATTCCTTCAGCAGCATCTAATCCTGATATCAGCTCATCATCCATATCCTTTGAAAGATCTTTAATGCCTTTTACTATTATTTCTATGGGCAAGGGCACACCTATGACTCCGGTTGAAGCCACGATTACTTCTTCTTCTTTTATCTCAAAGCTTTCAGCCGTTGTTTTTGCCATAAGCACAGTATCTTCCATACCTTTTTTGCCGGTGCAGGCATTTGCATTTCCGCTGTTTACCACTATTGCTTTTATAGGTTTCTGCTTGCTGTATATATCCATATTCCAAACTACAGGAGCAGCCTTGACCTTGTTAGTAGTAAACATCGCAGCCACGACAGCAGGTTTTTCACTTATTATCATCGACAAGTCTTTTCTTTTTTTCTTAACTCCAATGTGCTTTCCAGCCGCTTTGTACCCTTTTGGTGAATTAATAGCTCCTTCGATTACATGCATTTTTTTCTCCCCCTTAAACCGGAAATATCGGAATATCCGAAAGCCCGGCATTTTCGTTAAATCCAAATAAAATATTCATGTTCTGAACTCCTTGTCCGGCAGCACCTTTCATCAGGTTATCTATTGCCCCTATAGCTATCAACGTGTTTGTCCTCTTATCCAGCTTCAAGCCTATGTCACAATAGTTCGATCCTTTTACCCACCTGGTCTCCGGAAGGTTGCCTTCATTAAGTATCCTTACAAACTCGCTATCCCTGTAGTAATCCAAGTAGAGCTTTCTTATGCTTTCTTCATCCATCTTTTCTTTCATTTTTATGTAACATGTGGCCAGTATCCCTCTGTTCATAGGTGTAAGATGAGGCGTAAATATAAGCCTTATCTGCTTACCCGCAATATTTCCTAGCTGTTCTTCAATCTCAGGCGTGTGCCTATGAGCTGCTACCTTGTAGGCTTTTATGGACTCGTTGCACTCTGTGTAATGAGTGGATACATCAACGCTTCTTCCAGCTCCGGTTATCCCGGATTTTGCATCGATCACGATAGAATCTGAATCAAATGCAGCTTCTTTCATAAGAGGAGCCAATGTTAAAATACTGCAGGTAGTATAGCACCCGGGATTAGCTATAAGGTTGTATTTTTTAATATTATCTTTTTTTATTTCACATAGGCCATAGATGCTCTTTTTTATGAGCTCCGGGCTTAAATGCTCAGTCTGATACCATTCTTCGTATATCGCTACATCTTTGAGCCTGTAATCTGCTCCCATATCTATGATCTTGGTTTTTTTCAAGATTTCATCCGTTATCATATGAGAAGCCACTCCGTGCGGCAAAGCCAGAAAAACTACGTCAGACTCATCTGCAATTTTTTCTATATCTTGCTCTTCAAAAGGCTTTTCCATTATTCCAAAGTAATTTCCATAAAATTTGTCGTATCTTTTACCTATAGAACTGGTAGAAGTAATTGATCCAATCTCTACCTCTGGATGGTTATGCAAAAGTCTTATAAGTTCCTGCCCTACATATCCGGAAGCTCCTATAACGCTCGCTCTTATCATTTTAATACCTCATTTCATTGTTATTTATTCATTTTCTCTATATAAATATTCTGTTTTAATATATAATATTATCTGACGATCAAAGGCTGTTTCAACCTTTGTTGTCACATAATTATACATGTGCTTATAAAAGTTTTCAAGTATTTTTTAATTTTTATTGCATATTATTCATTATTGATGTATAATTATGCGTATTGAAAATCAGATTATTATGGAGGTCGCTATTAAATGAAAAAGAAAGTTATTTTGGCATATTCAGGTGGATTGGATACTACTACAATTATACCTTGGTTAAAGGAAAATTACGACTACGAGGTAATAGCTGTATGCATAGATGTAGGACAAGGACAAGAAATCGACGGTCTAGAGGAAAGAGCACTTGAATCCGGCGCTAGCAAGCTTTACATAGATGACGTCACTGATACATTCGTCAATGACTATGTATTCCCTACGTTAAAAGCCGGAGCAGTATACGAAAACAAATACCTTTTGGGAACATCTATCGCCAGGCCCCTTATCGCAGAGAGATTGGTACACTATGCGCTAAAAGAAGGCGCTGAAGCCATTTGCCATGGAGCTACAGGTAAGGGAAATGACCAAGTAAGATTTGAACTTACTATTACCGCTCTTGCTCCTCACCTTAAAATCATCGCTCCTTGGAGAATATGGGATATCAAATCAAGAGAAGATGCTATCCAATACTGCATAAAAAACGATATTAAGCTGAACATAAAAAAAGACTCAAGCTATAGCCGTGATAAAAATCTCTGGCACCTAAGTCATGAAGGCTTGGAACTTGAAAACCCTGCAATAGAACCTGATCACAGCAAGATTCTGCAAATGTGCAGCACTTTGGAAGCAGCTCCAGATGAAAGCGAATATATAACTATAGATTTTCAAAACGGCATACCTATCGCATTAAACGGCATGAAAATGGATGGAACGTCTTTATTAAGAGCATTAAACGAGGTTGGAGGCAAGCACGGCATCGGAGTTATAGATCTTATCGAAAACCGCGTTGTAGGAATGAAATCCCGTGGAATATACGAAACGCCGGGAGGCACGATACTTTATAAAGCACACCAAGAATTGGAACACCTTTGTTTGGACAAAGAAACTTATTCCTTCAAGCAAATCGTTGCGACCAAGTTTTCAGAAATGGTGTACAACGGACAATGGTTCACTCCTTTGCGTGAGGCTATGAGCGCTTTTGTGGATGAGACGCAAAAGGTAATCACCGGCAAGGTAAGATTCAAGCTTTACAAAGGAAATATCGTCCTTGCCGGAATCGAATCAGACTATTCGCTTTACAACGAAGAAATATCCAGTTTTGATACAGGAGAGCTCTATAACCATAAGGATGCAGAAGGCTTTATACGTTTATTCGGCTTACCTCTCAAGGTAAGAGCCCTTATGAAAGAAAAGAACAATCAACTTTACGAGGACGTGAAAAAATGAAGCTTTGGGGAGGACGCTTTACAAAGGATACAAATCCGCTGACTGACGACTTCAACTCATCAATACATTTTGACCATGTACTATACCCTTATGATATAAAAGGAAGCATAGCACATGCTAAAATGCTGGGAAATCAAAATATAATATCCATGGAAGAGAGCAAAGCCATAATTAACGGTCTTAAAGAGATTCTAAAAGATATCCAAAACGGAAAAGTGGAATTCGACATTTCTGCAGAGGATATTCACATGAACATAGAAAAGCTATTGATAGAGAAAATCGGAGATACCGGCAAGAAACTCCATACAGGCAGAAGCAGAAATGATCAAGTCGCACTTGATATGAGGATGTACGTCAAAGATCAAATAAAATCTATTGACGCAATGCTTCATAGTCTTCAACAGGTGCTTTTGGATCTTGCCATGATGCACAAAGACACGATAATGCCCGGATACACCCATTTGCAAAAGGCACAGCCTGTAACCCTTGCTCATCATTTGAGTGCATATTTCGAAATGTTCAAAAGAGATAGAGCTCGACTTTTTGACTGCTATAAAAGAACAGATTCCATGCCCTTGGGCTCAAGCGCACTTGCAGGCACCACTTACGATTTGGACAGAGAAATGGTCGCAGACTTGCTGGATTTCGAATCCGTTACCTTAAATAGCATGGACGGTGTTTCTGACAGGGATTACTGCATCGAGTTCTTAAGCGCTCTTTCCATGATCATCATGCATCTAAGCAGATTTAGCGAGGAAATAATCCTTTGGTGCTCCGATGAATTCAACTTCATAAAACTCGATGATGCCTATAGCACCGGCAGCAGCATAATGCCTCAAAAGAAAAATCCGGATATAGCTGAGCTTGTGAGAGGTAAAACCGGCAGAGTTTATGGACATTTGATTGGACTTTTAACAACCATGAAAGGGATTCCTTTAGCTTACAACAAGGACATGCAAGAAGATAAGGAAGCAGTATTTGATGGGGTCAACACGATATCCATGTGCCTTCCCATATTCACTGACATGGTAAAAACCATGAAAGTAAATAAAGAGGTAATGTACGAAGGCGCTAAAAAAGCCTTCACCAATGCTACAGATGCTGCAGATTGGCTTGTAAAAAAAGATATGCCATTCAGAGAGGCTCATGCAGTAATCGGCAAGCTTGTTCTTTATTGCATAGAAAATGCAAAAAATATAGAAGATCTGGCGCTTGAAGAATTTAAACAGATTTCTCCTGTTTTCGACGAGACAATATACGACCACATCACTATCGAGGCATGCGTAAATAACCGAAAGGTAATAGGCGGACCTTCTTTGGAAAGTATGGAAAAAGTATTTTTCATAAATAAAAACTATCTTCTAGAGAATGCGCCAAAATAAAAATTGCTGCACTATACAAATGTATAGTGCAGCAATTTTTTAAATTTCCCTGAAATTCTCAAATCTTCTTTTTACTTCTTCTTTGCCTAAGATGCTCATTATTTTCATAAGATCGGATCCGTGCATCTGCCTGGTAGCTATTATCCTAGCCGGCATGAATAAATTCTTTCCTTTTATTCCTTTTTCTTTTTGTATCTCTTTAAAAACCTTCTTTAGTTCTTCCGGATTAAATTCTTCTAGTTTTTCAATTTTCTTTGCTACCTCTTCAGCGAGCACTGGGGTTGTATCCAACTGAATCATTTCCTTCATTTCTTCGGTTAGCTCGCCGTCATATTCAAAGAGGTTCTTTATTTCAGTTTTTATATCTGAAAGCTTGTCCATCTTTTCTGCAAAGGCATCTACAATCTTCTCGAAATAGCCAAAATCATTTTCAAGCTGGTGTTTTGTTACATATCCAGTTTCAATCATATAAGGAGCACATAATCTCGCAAGTTCTGCAGTAGGAAGCTTCCTCAAGTATTCCCCATTCATCCAATTTAGCTTGTTTATGTCAAACACGGCCCCTGACTTATTTACCCTCTTTACATCAAAGTGTTCTATAAGCTCCTTCATTGAAAATATCTCTTCGTTCACATCAGGGCTCCAACCTAGTAGCGCTATGTAGTTGATAAGGGCTTCCGGCAAGTACCCTTTAGCCAAGAAATCCTCTACTGCCACATCTCCCTGCCTTTTGCTGAGCTTTTTCTTATCTGCGTTCAGGATGTTTGGCAAGTGAACATATGTAGGCTTTTCCCAACCAAAAGCATCATATAAAAGCACGTGTTTAGGGGTTGACGGCAACCATTCCTCACCTCTTATGACGTGAGTTATGCCCATAAGATGGTCATCTATAACAACAGCAAAATGATAAGTGGGGAATCCGTCTGATTTGATCAGAACCTGATCGTCAACCTCATCGCTGTTTATATTGATATCGCCTCTTACTTCATCATAAAAACTAATTATTGAATCTTCAGGCATCTTCAGCCTTACTACATGCTCTTCACCGGCTGCTATCCTCTTATCGATCTCTTCCTTGGAAAGATTTCTGCAATGGCCGTCGTATTTTGGAGTCATATTTTCCCGGCGCTGATTTTCTCTAACCTCTTCAAGCCTTTCTTTGGAGCAAAAGCAGTAGTATGCGTGTTTATTGTCTAAGAGCTCATTAAGATATTTTTTATATATTTCCAGTCTCTCAGATTGTATGTAAGGACCGAATTCACCTTTTTGAATCAATGCTCCATTGATATAAGTAGGTCCTTCATCATGCGCTATCCCTGTTTTTTCCAAGCATTCTATAAGATTCAACATAGAATCCTCTACTAATCTCTTTTGATCGGTATCCTCTATCCTTAAGATATAAGAGCCTTTGTTTTTCTTTGCAAACAAATAGTTGTACAGAGCCGTCCTAAGGGAACCGATATGTACATACCCCGTAGGGCTTGGCGCAAATCTTACTCTAACCATCGCGTGTTGCCTCCTTAACTCGTATATATTATAGTATTTCTTCTCCACCGGCTTTGCCTAAAAACAACCTGTGGTATGCACAGCCAGTATCCCAATTGAAGATAGTTTTATCGGAATCTATCTTGTCTATTACCACTTCAGGCCTTAAATTTTCTTTGCTGCCTGTCGCAAGCCTTGCAGTAATCTTGACTAAAGTTCCTTCTGCATCAACAAAAATTTCTTTAATCATCGGCCTTATTTCTTTATCTGACCATTTGCCCTTTTTATTTCTCTTTCTGTAAATCATGCTCTCGCTGTCCAAAATTGATTTCACCTGTTTTTTTAACTTCTCTGCTCCATCTATATTATTTAAGAGGCAGCTTATCTCATAAACGCTTTCTTCTATCAATGAAGTAAGGGATGGCAGTTTTTCTTCGGTTACAATTGCCTTTAATGCAATAAATCCCCTTGGTGCAGACTTGTTTACAGTTTCCAGAAGAATCTCTGGCTCTATTTTCTCTGCAAGCTCAACATCAACATACTCGCAATCAGAAGTAAGGCCTACTCCCATGGCCATAGCAAACGCCAGCTTGGGATGGGGGTTGAAGCCTTCGCTGTACTTCATTGGAATACCCCCGCGTCTTAGAACCCTTTGGACCATCCTTTGCATATCCAGATGGGAAATATATCGTATGTCCGGTTCTCTTTTAAATTTGATTCTTGCTGTATACACGACATTTCCACCCTTCTTCAAAATCATTGAAACCACAATTTACACATCTGAATTTACAAAATGGCGTTAGTTCTTCCTTCAGGGCTTTTTCATGTTCTTTTGCCAAAAAAGACTTCGTAACGCCGATATCGATAAAATCCCATGGCAATAACTCGTCGAAATCTCTTTTTCTTGCAGTATAAAAATCCGGGTCTATCCCTGCTTCTTCAAATGCCTCTAGCCAAGCTTCATAATTGAATGAATCTTTCCATCCATCTGCTTTGCATCCTTTTTTATAAGCTTTATACAAAACCTCCGAGAGCTTTCTGTCTCCTCTGGCAAAAACTCCTTCAAGGCGACTGACGTGAGGATCGTGCCAGCTATAGTCAATCATTTTGCTCCTCATATTTTTTATGATATGTTTCTGCTTATCCCCAATATCCTCAACTGAATCCTGAGCCACCCACTGAAACGGAGTAAATGCTTTAGGAACAAAAGATGAAGTGCTGACTACGATTTTTATCTTTTTGTTTTTTTTATCGCTTGTTGTCTGATTGTATGTATCCAAGACCTTAAATGCCATTTTTATGATGCCATCTAAATCTTCAGTAGTCTCTGTAGGCAATCCTATCATAAAGTAAAGCTTGACATGTCCCCACCCTAATTTGAATGCTTCGCCAACGGATTGAATCAAATCTTCTTCCGTGACGCCTTTATTTATAACATCTCTCATCCTTTGAGTTCCGGCTTCCGGGGCAAAAGTCAACCCTGTCTTCCTTACTTTTTGAATTTTTTCTGCAGTCTTAATCGAAAAGCTGTCTATCCTCAAGGATGGAAGGCCTACTGAAATCTTCTTATCTTGGTATTCTTCAAGCAGATAATCCGTAAGTTCTGGAAGACATGTATAATCCATAGTAGAAAGCGAAGACAGCGAGATTTCCTCATATCCCGTGTTTTTAATTAAATCATCAGCATTTTTCTTTAAAACCTCGAGACTTTTTTCCCTTAATGGCCTATATAGCATTCCAGCCTGACAAAACCTGCACCCTCTCGTACATCCCCTAAAAAGCTCTAGCATGCTTCTATCATGAACTATCTCTATGTATGGCACTATAAATTTATCAGGATAATACACTTTATTTAAATCTTTGACAAATCTCTTCTTTATCTTTGCCGGAACATCATCATGCAACGGAACAAAGCTCTTGAGCGTCCCATCTTCATAATATTCTGCCTGGTACAACGATGGTACGTATACTCCCTGAATTTTTGCAGCTTCCTTTAAAAACTCCTCTTTGGTGTAGTTGCCTTTATTGCTTTCGTAAAGATCCAATACCTCAAGAATTACTTCTTCGCCTTCACCAATTACTATGATGTCTGCAAAATCAGCCACGGGCTCCGGATTGTATGCGCAAGGCCCACCAAAGACAATCAATGGATCATCTTCTGTTCTATCTTTTGAATACGCGGGAATCCCCCCCATATCCATCATATTCAAGATGTTGGTATAGCTCATTTCATACTGAAGGGTAAAGCCTACAAAATCAAATTCATTAAGAGGCGTCTTTGTCTCAATAGAAAACAGAGGTATGTCTTTTTCCCTCAGTATAGCCTCCATATCGGGATATGGCGCAAAAGCCCTTTCGCAATAAGTCTTCTCCCTGTCGTTTAGCATGTGGTATAGGATCTTGATTCCTAGATGGGACATGCCTACTTCATATACGTCTGGAAATGCCATGCAGAATCTTAGCATGTCCGCAGATATTTCCTTTTTTACGCTGTTAATCTCATTTCCAACATATCTCGCCGGAGTTTCTACCTTGGGCAAGATACTGTCAATTATATTATTCATTTTATACCCTTTCTTTAAAGAAATTTTCTATATGCATTTCCATAAAAAAGCCTCCCGATTGATTCTCGACAGGCTCATATTTAAAAGCTTATATGATGTCTTCTCATGTGCACGTTCAATACCAACCCAACGGCAAATAAATTTGTCATAAGGGAACTTCCTCCATAGCTTAAAAACGGAAGCGTTATGCCTGTGATAGGCATGATTCCCATCGTCATGCCTATATTTTCGAATATTTGAAACAAGAACATGAAAAAAACTCCGGAGACTATCAATGTCCCATATTCATCCTTTGCGTTCTTGGCATCCTTAAGCAACCTGAACAAAAAAAGCCCTAAGAGCAAAACGACAACTGATGCGCCGACAAAACCTGCTGTTTCAGATATAACTGAGAATATGAAATCCGTCCATTGAGCAGGCAGGTAATTCAGTTTCGTCATGGTGTTCTCTGCACTTACTCCCTTTCCGAAAACCTCTCCCGAACCGATTGCTATCATGGACTGCAACGCATGGTACCCGTCTCCTAATGGATCGTTGGCAGGATTAAAGAAAGTTATAATCCTATTTTTTTGATAATCCTGCATGAAGTAATTCCACATGATAGGAAATCCTACAATAATTGCACCGAACACCCCATAAACGTACCTTATATCTATGCCTGCCATGAAAAGCATGCCAGCAGCAATGACTACGAAAACAAGAGCTTGTCCCAAGTCCCCCTGTAACAGCACCACTCCTATAGGTATAGATATAAAACCCACCAATATCAATACATCAAATATATGGCTGAGCTTGTTTTTACGTATTTCTAAAAGCTTTGCAAATGCGATTATAAAACCCAGCTTTGCAATTTCAGATGTTTGAAGGTCCATAAAGCCGAGGTTTATCCATCCTCTAGTACCTTTATTAACTATTCCAAGCCCCGGAACAAATACAAGAAGAAGGCTTATAACCGTCAAAACAAATATATGTACCCAGTATTGTCCCAACGTTTTATAATCCATTGCAATGATAATCAATAAGCCTGCCAAGCCAATGCCAAAAGCTAATAATTGTTTCATAATAAATGCCGAAGGATCTCCGCCGACAAAATTTTCGGTATTTGTAGCTACTGTTATGGCCATTAATCCTATGGAAAATAAGGTGAAAACCACAAACAACAGTATAAAATCCATTTTCTTAAGGTATTTAACCCACTCCATCATTTCACCTCGAAGTTCATCAATCAAAGAATTATATCATAAATTTATTCATCGTACATTAAATTCCATGTTTTTTTGTATATACTATCTTTAACATTCCAACTTACCTGAATATCGTTCCAGATTTCTTCACTTCTTATAGCCTGTGATACCAGCATATACAATCCGTTGACTGCTGCAGCTCCCTGTTTTTTTGCTATCTTCATCAACTTAGTTTCCTTTGGATTGTATATCAAATCTACCACATGTGAGATGCCTGCGATATTTTCTTCGGATAAAGGCGATTGCTCGGTATCCCTTGTGCTCATCCCTACAGGCGTAGTGTTTATAAGAACGTCTCCTGCCGTCGCCTTGTAATCTTCGTATCTTTTTATTTCATGGTCCTTAATCCAGTCAGATTCCTTTTTTCCGCTTAAGAATATTATGTCTTTCGGCTTATGATTCTTCAAATAAAAGTAGACGCTTTTTGCTGCTCCACCTGTACCAGCTATGACAAATGTCTTATCAGCAACTGTTATTTTAAACTTTTCAAGGGTTTCACCAAATCCATGCACGTCAGTATTATATCCATATAGCCTTCCGTCTATATTTTTTATCGTATTCACTGCTCCTATCTCCAAAGACACTGAATCTAATTCATCTAAAAACTCCATGACATCACTTTTATAGGGAATTGTCACATTGCACCCATCATAGCTTCTTATGACTTCTCTGGCTGTATTTTTAAAGCTGGCTTTCGAAATCTCTTCTATTCCATAGTTTCCCCTTATATCTGTGTGTTTAAACAATTCTTCATGTATATATGGTGAAAAGCTGTATGAAAGCTTCTCTCCTATCAAACAAAATTTTTTCATCTAGCTCCTCGATCCTTCCTTTGTTGTTTTGCGCTTTACAGCAATTATTTCTTTACTGCTTTACTGTAATAAAGTATAATCATGGTATAGTCTTGTTACAGAGACATATTTAGTTTGGAGGTTTTTATTTTGAATAAAGAAAAGTACGATCTTTTGTTAAAATGTCTGTCCGCTTTAAGCTCGCCTGATGAAACGCTGTCATTTTTAGAAGATCTATGCACCATAAAGGAAATAGATGACATGCAACATCGCCTTGAAATAGCCCAGGGTCTATTCCGTGGAAAAACATTCTCTGAAGTCCAAGACGATACAGGCGCCAGCTCAACTACGGTCAGCAGAGTCAGCAGGTGCCTTAAGTATGGAAATGGCTATAAAAATATACTAGGCAAGATCAAAGGGGTTTGAGCTTCAAATCGCTTTTTATTTTCTCCATTTCATCTTTCCACACCTGCCAGGATGCATCGCTTGGCATCCTCCAGTCCCCTCTCGGTGACAGATTTATGGAACCGACTTTAGGTCCATCCGGAAGGCATGATCTTTTAAACTGCTGCGTTATGAATCTTTTGTAAAAGCTCTCAAGCCAAAATAGCAGCACATCCTCTTCATATTCTTTTTTAAATGCCAATTTCGCAAGCTCAAATATCTTTGAGGGCTTAAATCCATATCTGACCACGTAGTAAAGATAAAAATCGTGGAGCTCATAAGGGCCTACGACTTCCTCAGTCTTTTGCGCTATATTTCCATCTTTATCAGGGGGCAACAGCTCAGGGCTGACAGGAGTGTCCAAGACGTCATACAGAGTGTCTTTGACTTCTTTTAGGCTGTTATCTGCTATCCATTTTACAAGATACCTCACCAAAGTCTTGGGTATGCCGCTATTGATTCCATACATGGACATATGATCTCCATTGTATGTTGCCCAACCCAATGCAAGTTCAGATAAATCTCCGGTACCTATGACCATTCCTCCATCCCTATTTGCAATATCCATCAAAATTTGCGTTCTTTCACGAGCTTGAGAGTTCTCGTAGGTGACATTGTGCATATCCGGATCATGCCCTATATCCTTAAAATGCTGGATAGTCGCAGGAACTATTGAGATCTCCTCTACTGAAACCTGCAAATTGTTCATCAAGCTAAGTGCATTTTGATATGTGCGATCAGTTGTCCCAAAGCCCGGCATGGTTATCGCCTTAATCATCTTTCGGTCCAATCCAAGCTTATCGCAAGTTTTTACGCAGGCCAAAAGAGCCAAAGTAGAGTCGAGCCCTCCAGATATTCCTACTACCAGCGCCTTGGCACGAGTGTGCATGATCCTTTTTCCTAATGCGCTTATCTGTATGTTAAAGATTTCTTCACACCTGGCATTCCTGACCTTAGCGCCTGCCGGTACGAATGGATGCTTCCATACGTCTCTTTGAATATTTTTTTTGTCTCCTTTTATATCAAATTCCACCATGAGATATTCATCGTCTTTTATTTTATTGCTTTTATGAAATGACGAGTGTTTCTTTACTCTCTCGCCAACGAGTTTTTCAACATCGACATCTGCATACGCCAACGTAGGATTTATATCAAATCTTTTTCCTTCCTGTAGCACCGAACCATTTTCGCATATGATGGAATCTCCTCCATAAACGACATCAGTGGTAGATTCTCCAAAACCAGATGAAGCATATGCATATGCACAAAGGCACCTTGCTGATTGCTGCTTTACAAGGTCTAATCGATAATCTCTCTTGCCGACCAAATCATTGCTTGCAGAATGATTTAAAACAACAGTGGCCCCACTTAATGACATATTGCTGCTTGGAGGTATCGTTACCCAAAGATCCTCACATATTTCTATTCCTACGATTAAATCGTTGTTGGATTTGTTTTTAAACAGCATCTTGCTTCCCATAGGAACGCTTTGTCCGCAATATTTAACATATGCAACCTCTTCAAAGTCATAGCCTGATGAGAACCATCTCTTTTCATAAAATTCATTATATTCAGGCAGATGCATCTTTGGCACGATTCCCAGTATATTCCCATCTTGAATCATAACCCCGCAATTATATATCCTGTCAAAACTCCTGACAGGCGCACCTACGGCTACAAGCAGCGGCTTGTCTTTAAGAAATTCAGCCAGCTCGCCAATTGCATCTTCGCTTTTATCGATAAGAATTTTTTGAAAAAACAAATCTCCACATGTGTAACCCGTGATAGAAAGCTCTGGTAAAAGCAAAATATCCAATCCTTTTTCAATAGCGTTACCTATCATCTCTTTAATTGCTTTTAAATTAAACTCAATATCGGCTACTTTTAACTCCGGCACGCCGCAACCAACTCTGTAATAACCGTGTCTGTACAATTTGCCACCTCTTTTTGAACGTTTATTTTATGATTAATTAAACTAAAACTCTTGTTTTAAATCAAAGGCTCTATGCCTTTATATATATTATTGATGATATCAGTTGCACACATTCCCCACTCGTTTTTTTCTATTTTTGCCATATTGCCTGCGCTACCGTGTATTACTACGCCTTTTTTTGCAGAATCAAGCACATCATACCCTTGAGCGCTTAATCCACCTATTATTCCTGCAAGGACATCCCCGCTGCCCCCGGTAGCCATTCCTGAATTCGGCTTGTAGAAAAACCACAGCCCTGATTTATCTCCTACCAGGGTACATGGTCCTTTTAAAACCACTACTGCATTGTAGCATTCAACTGCAGATTTTACAAAATATGTGGGATTATTTAATACATCTTTTGTCTTTACTCTAAAAAGCTTTGCCATTTCACCACAATGAGGGGTTAATATTAAACTTTGCTCTTTTAAAATCAGTTGATCTCTTATCCGGTTCAACCTTAAAATCCCGTCAGCATCGACCACGACTGGCAGTTGTTTCTTCAGTATCCTTAAAAGTATTTTATCATATTTTTCATCCATGCCCAGCCCGGGACCAAAAACTACAGCAGATGCTTTCTCAATCAGCAAATCAAAATCCTCTTCGTTTTCATAGGGTTTAATCATGACTTCGGGCCAAGGACTATGACAATGTCCATATGCTTCTTTTCCTATTAGAACCGTCGACAGGCCGCAGCCGCTTTCCAGGCCGGCCTTGGCGCTGATCAAAGGCGCACCTGTCATGCCGACGCTTCCCCCTGCTACAACCAAATTGCCAAAATCGTATTTATGTCCTGAAGCCTTTCTTTTTTTCATTTTTCCTGCAATTTTCCCTGAAAGAAGGATCTTATCTACCGGAGCATGCGATTTATCAAGGCCAATGTCATCTCCTACTATTATTTCACCATTGTAATCCGCAGCTTCCCCAAGTAAGTTTCCTGTTTTAAGGGAATCAACTACTATAGTATAATCAGCTTTCACTGCCTTCTCAGATGCCCTTCCGGTGTTTCCGTCCAAACCGCTAGGTATGTCTACGCTGATCACCGCAGCTTTGCTCTTATTGATTTCTTCAATAACAACCCAGAGGTCCTCTCCTATCTCACCTTTAAAACCTGTCCCAAAAATAGCATCTATTATCAAATCTGATTCGTTTATAATTTCTTCTAATTTCGGCTTTTCCGTATTATGTAAAAATAAGATATCATCATTAGATATCTTTAGCCGTTTAAGTTCTATTGCAGCATCTCTACTAAGAATAGATTCTGTTGCTGCGATTAATACCTTGACATTAAAACCGTCATTGCCAAGCATCCTTGCAAGCGCCAAGCCGTCTCCACCATTGTTTCCTTTGCCGCATACAACAAGCATGTTCTTATGCTTTTTTTTGCCGGCTATCCTATCACTTAAAATTTGATATATTGACTTTGCCGCATTTTCCATTAGTTCGAGAGATTTATCTTCATTTCCCATAACGGTATTGGCATCAATTGCCTTCATTTCTTCAGCGGTATAGATATACACTTACATTCCCTCCTTCAAAACTGCAACTGCCATTGCTGCAGCATAATTATTGCTATGAGATATGCTTATAAAAATCGAAACTATATTGTGCTCTTTGACAAAATCAAGTGCTTTACCGTGAAGTATCACATCAGGTTTTCCACGAAAATCTTTGACTATTTCTATGTCCGACATCTTAAATAAGCCAAAGCCTGTTCCCAAAGCTTTGGAAACTGCTTCTTTGGCACAGAAATACCCTGCTATTGTTTGCAAAGACCCTTTGCGCATATCAAAATAACTTCGCTCAGCCTCAGTAAAATATTTTTCTAAAAACCTTGGTTTTTTTTTAATGACGCCTTCTATCCTGTCTATTTCCATTACATCGTTGCCAATTCCGTAAATCAATCCCTATCACCTCTTTTGGTTATTTGACTGACTCGTATATTATAACACGGATTATATCACAACGACACATACCGCCAGGGTAAATAAATTCTAATAATTTAGCAGAAAAATAATTTAGTTTAATCAAAAACCAATTTATGCTATACTAAAATTAGGTGATGGATATGGTATATAAAAAAAGCATTGAGACAAGAAGAAAGATTTTATCTGTAACAAAAGAACTGGTTTTGCAAAAAGGATGGAACAATATTTCCGTAAGGGACATAGCCGAATTGGCTGGTGTTAAAAATCCGCTGTTGTATTATTATTTTCGCAACAAGCAAGGTATCGCCGACCACATATTCGGAAGCCTGATACTCAAGACACTTGATTATGCGGAAAAAGAGGTTCCATTCAAGGACGACGGCATGTTGAGCCACTTTTTGTACGTTTCCCTCTATTACAGAATACTATTGGAAAACGAACTGTACCAAAAACTTTACATGGAATCGACACATCCTTTTGACAGCCCTGTTGAGAATGTGGACGAATACGATCTCAACTACATGGTTACAAAACAGTTTGACGAAATAATAAAGTCTTACGGAGCTAATCTCGATAATGCCACTTTAAAAGCTTATACGATTTCTGCTTTTTCAGTTGCCACAAGTATTTTCCGAAATATTATTGCCGGCAATCTGGAGTTGGGCTATAAAGAAGCCATGTTCTTTGTAACGCGATTTTGGATATTAAGCGCAGGCATCGATGAAAAAATATTTGAAGAAAAAATGAACAAGGCAATTGAGATGGCGCTGCAAGTAGATCTCGAATCATTTGTTAGCGACGAAGACTAAAAAAACGCCTTTCGGCGTTTTTTTAGTCTGTTTCAATCATGGGGATATACACACTGAACTTGCTGCCTGATCCCGGCTTGCTTCTGACCCTTATTTTCCCTCCATGTTGAAGGATTATTATCTTTGCTATGCTAAGTCCCAGCCCATAACCACCGGTTGTTTTTGTCCTAGACTCATCTGCTCTGTAGAATCTTTCAAATATATTATCTAGATCCTCCTTGGATATTCCTATTCCTGCATCGGTTATCTCAACAACTGAAAATTTATCCTCTTTATATATCTTGATCTGAATTTTTTTCCCTTCGGGCGTATACTTTACTGCATTGTCCACAAATATCCTTATGACCTGCTTGATTCTGTTAGGATCACCTTCGATCCGGATTTCAGGAATTATATCCGCGCATATTTCATGAGTGCTGTCAATCATTGCAGTTTCCTTTGCTACTTCCTCGACCAAATTGCTTATATTTATTTCCGCTGTTTCATATTTCAGCGAATCTCTGTCATGTCTGGCAAGAAATAATAGCTTATCTACCAAATCAGACATGTTTCCTGCTTCATTTTTAAGCGCATCTATCGATTCCTGCAATATTTCAGGATCATCCTTTCCCCATCTGTCAAGCATGTTCGCATATCCGTTTATTACTGAAATAGGCGTTCTTAGCTCATGGGAAACATCAGATACAAATCTTTGTTGTTTCCTGTAACTGTCCTGTATCCTGTCGATCATTTCATTTATAGTTAAAGCAAGATCCTTAAGTTCATATTTTGCTTTTCCGACATCTATCCGCATGTCTAGGTTTTGAGCATTTATATTTTTTGTCGTTTTAGATATTTTTTTAATGGGGTTTAGCACTCTTCTAAGCTTAACATCACCTAAAAACAATATCATTAAAAAGCCTATAAGATATCCTAGACTCATTAAAACCAGGACGATTTTTATCGTCTGTATATTTTCTCTAACATCAAAGAAAAATACGGCTGTCTCAGCTTCTCCAATGTTAGCCTCTAAGGCTATTAGCTCGTAAGAGAGCAGACTGAAAATAGAAAAATTTTTGTAAACTACATTTTGCTCAGTCAATGACCTGTAATTAACTACAGGATAAAGCTGACTGCTTGCCGCGCTCTCGCCCGTCGCCCTATTTATTACTAATATGTTCACTCCGTTTTCTTCAAATATTTGTTCGAGCTTTTCCTGTAGCCGGTAGTTGGAATCTTGGAGAGCAATAGTTTCCAAAGAACTACTTATGTATTCCCTGTTTCTATCATAAATTTGATTTTTGGATACATAAAGATACCCGCCGCATACCAGAGTCGCTGTAAATAAAACAGACAAACTGTAGAGCAAGATATAATTGAATGAAATCTTTGTTCGAATTGAAAATTTTAATATCCGGGCAATGTTGTCGATAAATGCTACCGGTAAATTTAAAAAGTACTTTATAACTGACCAAAGCTCTTGTCCGGCTGTTCTTTTCCTGTTATTCATCTGTCATTTTATATCCAACGCCCCGTACGGTTTTAATTAGATCTACACCGTACTTTTGATCCAATTTGCTTCTTAGATACCTTATATAAACATCTGTTACGTTGGTTTCTCCCATATAGTCATATCCCCAAACTTTTTCTACGATTTTGTCCCTTGTAAGGACGATGTTTTTGTTTTCCATTAAGTACTCTAAAAGTTCGAATTCTTTTTTTGTAAGCTCAACCGGCTCTTGCCTGTAAGTAACCGTATATTGATTCTTATCCAAAGTCAGTCCACCGATTACCAGCTTGCTCAAGGACGCTTTATCCGGAGATGTCTTTCTTTTCACAGCCACTCTTATTCTTGCCAGTAGCTCTTCAATCGCAAATGGCTTTGTCATGTAGTCATCAGCCCCAGTATCCAGACCCATGACCTTGTCGCTGACATCATCTTTGGCAGTCAGCATTATTATAGGCACCTGTATGTCTTCCTGCCTTATTCTCCTGCATATTTCCATCCCACTCAGCAAAGGCAGCATTATATCAAGAACAATCACATCGTGTTTGCTTTCTTGAGCCATTTTAAGGCCCATTCTGCCTTCAAAGGCCAAGTCGACATCATATCCTTCATGTTCAAGTTCCAATTGCAGAAAACGTGCTATTCTAACCTCATCTTCAACGACCAAGATCTTGATACCCACGAGATTCCCTCCTTCATTCGATTATAATCTCATTACAGTTTTTTTCATCTAAAGTTTCTTCTTTTTCAGTAAAGAGCGGGGTCTTTTCCTCTTCGCATTTTTTTAATTTATCTACTGTTTTATCCTTATTATCGTCGCTTGTATATTCCACATCTTCATTATACAGGCTTTTATAAATTGTTCTATAGGTTTTAGCTGAAGTTTCAGTCGTTTTTTTGTTTTCATGTTTAGTATCATGCTCTTTTTTAAAATCTTTATTTTGTTGAGGCTCTATTTTGTGCCTGACTCCAATTTCAAAGGAATAGTCGCTTATAACCGCAACCAAAGCAAGTACGACAAGAAATGTCATAGGTATGTTAAAAAGCAAAACTGCCAACAAAACTAAAATAACCGGCATCCCTACTACCTTTTTATCATTTTTAAGCATCATTATATCAAAGCTGAAAATCTTATTAATCCACTCCTCTATTATGTTTATTATTTTTTTGCTTCTCGAATCTTCTCTTTTTTTTAGGTACAAAACTGCTGCATCTATATCTCCTCGCGACTTTCTCAGCGCCTTTTCTCCCGTCTGATAATCACAATCAATACGTTTTTTTAAATTTTCTACCTGCTCTAATGTTACTCTCACTGCTACACTCTCCTCCACTAGATAAGCTTCCATCTGCTTCAATGATAGTAGAGACCTATTAATTCATCATTTGACTATGATTAAAATTAAATTAAAACAGCTTGAGCATACCTGCCCAAGCTGTTTTGTTGGATTCTCTTATTTATCTTTAATTCAATTGACCTTTTAACTCCTTTGCCAACTCTTCAAATCCTCTTTTGCCTAAAAGGGCAAACATGTTCTTTTTATACGCTTCGACTCCAGGTTGATTAAAAGGATTGACTCCCAATACATAACCGCTTATACCACAAGCCCGTTCAAAAAAGTATACCAGTCTCCCAAGATTGTATGCATCAAGCTTATCAACTTCCAATACTATGTTAGGAACACCTCCATCTACATGAGCCAGCAACGTGCCCATATAAGCTTGAGCGTTGACATAGTTCATACCTTTTCCGGCTATATAATTTAATCCGTCCAAATCGTTGTCATCAGTTGGAATCACGGTATCTTCCTCGTGTCCCTTTACGGTTAAGACTGTCTCAAAGATGTTTCTCTTACCCTCCTGAACTATCTGTCCAAGGGAATGCAAGTCAGTAGAGTTGTTCACAGAAACAGGGAATATGCCTTTACCCTCTTTTCCTTCGCTTTCTCCAAAAAGCTGCTTCCACCACTCTGCAAACATGGTCATTTCCGGTTCGTAATTAACCATGATTTCCATATCTTTGTTTTTTCTGTAAAGAACATTTCGCGCGGCTACATATTTATAGCAAGGATTTTCCATTGTATCGTCACTGTCAATCTCATCCATCTGATCTTTTGCTCCTTGCATGAAAGCCCCTATATCGAGTCCTGCAGCACCTATTGGCAGCAATCCCACTGAAGTGTGGACAGAGTATCTTCCTCCAACGTCATCAGGTATCACAAAGCTTTGGTACCCTTCCTCATCAGCCAAGCTCTTTAGTGCTCCTTTGGCTTTATCAGTTGTTACAAAAATTCTTTCTTTAGATTCTTCTTTGCCGTATTTTTCTTCCAACAGTTTCTTAAACACCCTGAAAGCTATTGCAGGCTCAGTTGTAGTACCTGACTTTGATATGACGTTTACCATAAAATTCTGATCTTTCACTCTATTGTAAAGAGCTTTTAAATATTTTCCACTGATATTTTGTCCTGCAAAATATATTTTAGGTGCTTTTCTTTCGCTTACGTCCAATTCGTTTACAAAGAAAGGACTCAACGCATCAATAATTGCCTTTGAGCCAAGGTAAGAACCTCCGATTCCAATTACAACAAGCGCTTCACATCCATTTACAATTTTGCCCACTGATTCCTGAAGCCTTGCAAACTCTTCTTTGTCGTATGTGTCAGGATAATCCAGCCATCCAAGAAAATCATTTCCGGCTCCGCTTTTATTTTTCAACATTTCATCAGCCATCTTAATCTGAGGATAAATATTTGTCATTTCCTCCCCTGTTATCATAGCGTTTTTCACATCGACTTTTATGCTCATAACATCAATCCTTTCAATGACATATTATGTTTTAATTATAACAGAAAGTTGTCAAAAATACTAATTTTTGAGTTGATTTTACTATGCCATTTAAGATGCTTCACTTAGAATTTCTTTCTTTATATCCATAGGGTATTGTGTTAATATAAAATTATAAAGTAAATCGGAGGTATGAAATGGATTATAAAATCGTAGTTGGCAGCAGTTGTGACTTTGACGAAACCTGGGGAAGCAAAATACCTCATGCCACAGTCCCTTTCACTTTGACTATTGGTGAAGAAAACTTAGTCGATGATGAAAATCTTACTGTAGGCACTATCATAGAAAAGATGAAAAAATCCGTCGGAGCCATCAAGACAGCTTGTCCTTCGCCGAATCATTTTTTCGAAAAATATAAAGAAGCAGAAAATATCTTTGTAGTAACCATCTCATCAAAGCTTAGCGGCACTTATAACAGCGCTCTTACAGCCAAAGACATGTATAAGGAAGAATTCGGCGAAAAATTCATACACGTTTTTGATTCACTCAGCGCCGCAATCGCAGAAACGATGATTGCCATTAGGATCAACGAACTAATGGAAGCAGGCACGCCACTGCCTGATGTGGTTAATAAGGTTGAAAGCTACATTAAAAACTTAAAAACCATGTTCGTCTTGGAAAACCTAGACAATCTTATAAAAAACGGACGCATGAGCAAGCTTACAGGCATGTTCGCACAATTTTTGCATATCAAACCCATACTCGGAGCAGATGAGCAGGGAGAGATAAAGCTCATAGAAAAAGCCAGAGGCAGCAAAAACGCATTGAAAAAACTTGTGGACCTTATCGGATCAGAGACAGATTTTTCTGACAGAAGACTAGGGATAGTACACTGTAATGCTCTTGATAAGGCAAGTTATGTAAGGGAGCTTATCCTTGAAAAATACAACTTCAAGGATATCGTTCTGACAGAAGCAAACGGATTAAGCGCCGTATATATGGATGACGGCGGAATTGTAATATCCTATTAAAAGACAAAAGTCATGTCTCTATACTTCGACATGACTTTTGTTTATTATTTTGAATTAAAAAAGAATACGCATAAAGTTCCGGGTCCTGTATGCGCTCCTATGGCCGCACCCATCATGCTAATGATAAAATCTTTTGATCCGAATCGCTCTTTGATCATTTCCACCAATTTATCTGCATCTTCCTGATCATCGCAATGGCTTATCCCAATTGTCTGTTGATCCAAATCATCCGCCTTTTGCTCCATAAGCTCTAATATTTTGCCGTAAAGCTTTCTTTTTCCTCTGACCTTGTCCAATTGCTTTAGCTTTCCGTCTGCATCCACTTGCAACACAGGTTTTATGTTAAGCATATTCCCCACCATTGCAGCACCTTTGCTCAATCTGCCTCCACGGTATAAATAGTTTAAGTCTTCCACGGTAAATATGTGTTCTATCTTAGCTGAAGCGGATTCTGCAACCTTTGCGACTTCTTCAAATGTCATTCCGTTTTTTTTGGCGTCTACTGTTTTTTTTACTATCAATCCCAAGCCATTTACTGCCGCTTTTGTATCTAACACCCGGATCTTTGCATCCTTGTATTTTTCTTTTATGATCTTTGCTGCCATAGACGCAGCATTGAATGTGCCTGAAAGTCCTGATGAAAAACTGAGATGCAATATATCTTCTCCCTTGCTGGCATACTTCTCAAATGTATCTTCAAAGTCCTTGATTGTAATCTGAGCAGTCTTATAGATTTTGCCTTCTCTCATTCCCTGATATATTTCCTCAGAAGTGATGTCCACTCCGTCTTTATACTCTTTGCCATCCAGGCTTATGTAAATGGGTATTACGTCAACTTCCTGAGCCTTTAAATATTCTCTTGGCAAATCGCAGGCACTGTCTGTAATGAGCTTTATCCCCATGCTTTACCTCCCTAGATTTTTTCTGGTTCCGGGTAGCTTTCTCCAAAGGTTTCAACTGTTGCTTCTTCAATTACCACAGGCTCTACCGGTCTATCCTGCATCCCTGTCCTAGTGGCAGCTATCTTATCTACAACATCCATCCCTTCGGTAACCTTTCCAAAAGCTGCGTACTGGCCATCCAGATGTGGTGAGTTTTTATGCATTATAAAAAACTGTGAACCCGCAGAATCAGGTTGCATCGATCTTGCCATGGACAGCACTCCCCTGTCGTGCTTTAAATCGTTTTTAAATCCGTTGCCGGAAAACTCGCCTTTTATTCCGTAACCCGGACCTCCAGTGCCAACTCCTTGGGGACATCCTCCCTGTATCATGAAATTCTTTATGACTCTGTGAAATATGAGCCCATTATAAAACTTTTTATTAATAAGGCTAATGAAGTTATTAACGGTATTAGGAGCCTTATCAGGATAAAGCTCCGCTTTGATGATACTTCCGTTTTCAAGTTTAATTGTGACTATTGGATTTTTATTCATATTCTCGTTCCTCCTGATTTTTATCTTTGGTATTTACTCTAGGATCTAAAAAGAGTTTCCTCCCTTTAGACTCAAGGTATCTTACAAGTTTGTCCACGTGGGTGTTGATTATAAATTCTTCGGGAAAACCAATTTCTTCGAGCATGGTTTCGGCTACGCCGAATTCGCCTACGTCACAGGCTATATGTGCATCACTGCCCAATGTTATCATCATGCCTCTCTTCATGCACTCTTGTGCAACCATTTTACAATTGCTATAGCTTCCTTTTCTCGAATGCACAAAAGAACTATTGTTAATCTCAATGATAGTATTGGTATCTTTAGCTGCTTTCAAGGCATCTTGATAATCCACTTCGTAAACAGGATTTCCTATGTGCACAATAACATCCACATAATCCTTTTCCATTGTTTTTATCAGCGCCTTGGTATTTTCTTTTTTACTTCCCGGTGTTAGGCACATGCTATGCAATCCGGCTAATACAATCTCCATTCTATCTTTGTATTTATCCGGAATATCGAGATTTCCGTCAAAATCCATGATATTCGTTTCTATCCCTTTTAAAATCTTGACTCCGTTGATTTCAGGCGGCACGACTTTGATGTTTGCAAAATAGTACAGATGAGGGCCTCCCGGAAGCTCTACTCCGTGTTCTGTTATGCAAATGAGCTCTAGCCCTTTTTGTTTTGCTGAAGCAGCATTTTCATATATTGTACTGTACGCATGGTTGCACGCTACTGTATGGACATGTGTATCTAAAACAGTTCTCAATTATTCAGCCCCTCCTTCCACGCTTTCTTTAGTTTCTTTTTTTTCATTGTTTATCATAATTCTATCACAAAATTCCTTGGCTGAGTTGATTCCCATGTATTTCAACCTGTTATTTCTTGCGGCTGTCTCCAATATAATTGCCAGATTTCGTCCCGTCGTTACAGGAATGACTACTTTAGGCACGTCCACTCCCAAGATGTTCAAATACTCTTCATCCACTCCAAGCCTATCGTAATATTTTTCAGGATCCCATTTTTCAAGGTGTGCGTTCATATCTATCTGCATGGTGTTTTTTACAGCCCCGATTCCATATAGCGTCCTTATATCTATAATGCCAATACCTCTGATTTCCATGTACTGTCTTAATATGTCCGGAGATGTCCCAATCAAACCATCACCTATTTTTTTAATTTCCACTACATCATCCGTTATCAATCGGTGTCCTCTTTTAATAAGCTCCAAAGCTGTTTCGCTTTTTCCTACTCCGCTTGATCCCGTTATAAGCATTCCCACTCCAAAAACTTCTACGAGAACGCCGTGAATGGAAATTAGTGGAGCAAGGTAGGCATCCAAATAATTAATTACCTTATTTATCATTTTTGAAGTTTCACGCTTGGACCTAAGTACTACTTTTTTATATTTTTTTGCAAATTCTATGTAGAAGTCATCCACATCCAAATCCCAGCATACTATCAGGCAAGGAAAATGATATGTAAATAGTTTTTCAACACATTTCCTTCTTTCCTCATAGGACAAGTGCTTTAAATAGCTGTTTTCAACTTTTCCTATGATCTGTACCCTGTCAGAATCAAAATGCTTGTAAAATCCGTAAAGCTGAAGTCCCGGCCTATTTATGCTGCTGCTGGTAAGGTGTATATCTTTATTGCCTCCATCGCAGAGCACTTCAAGATCCAGCTCTTTGCAAAATTCATTTAATGCGATATCTTTCATATCTTGCCTCCGAATATAAATCTGTCAATAGCATGAGCAACTCCGTCATCATCGCAGCTCTTGGTCACATAATCTGCAATTTTTTTAATATCATCCGGTGCATTATCCATAGCTATTCCCATACCTGCATATTCAAGCATGGATATGTCGTTGTATGAATCGCCAATTGCAATTACCTCTTCCCTTTTAATGTCGTAAACCTCTCCCAGCTTTTCAATCGCTATGGCCTTTGATGCCATGCTGTCGACGAATTCAAGAAAATAAGGCCTGGATGTATGCACTGAAACAGTCTTGCTATTTAACCTTCCAATCAAATCCGGCATAAATTCCTTTATCTTATTCTCGTCTTCATACCAAAGAAACTTTGTGACTCCTGCCTCGACTTCTTCCATTGACTTAACGACAATTAGAGGAGTGTTGGTAATCTGGCTATAATGACCGGATTTTTCGTTTTCTTTATTTGAATACAACTTGTTATCCGACCAAATCATCATTGTCATATCCCAGTCTGAACCTATTTGAAATATTTTTTTTGAATCTTCTGCCATCAAGGATCTTGAGTAGATTATCTCCATTGTTTTTGCCTTTAGCACCATAGAACCATTATAGGTTATGAGTGGTATATCCAGTCCTATTTTTTCTACTAATGGCATCACTCCTTGAATAGGCCTTCCTGTAGATATTGTGAAAACAACTCCTTCGTTTACAGCTTCTAATATTTTTTCTTTTGTCTTTTGAGTCAGCTCTCCCTTAGAGTTAAGCAATGTTCCATCGATATCAACTGCTATTAATTTATACGTCAAAGTTTTTCCTCCTCTTTGTTTTTATCTCTATTTTTACTTTCCTTGATCTCATTGAAATGTCGGTATATGGCTTGAGCTGTACCTGAGTCAATCCCCTTGACTTCCTTCAAATCATCCACATCTGCTTTTTTGATTTTTTCTATGCTTTTAAAATGTTCCAAAAGCAATCTTTGTCGCTTTTCACCCACACCCTGGATTTTTGAAAGCTCTGAAGATTTCAAGCCGTCGCTTCTTAGCTTCCTGTGATATTCCACGGCAAATCTGTGCACTTCCTCGGATATTTCATTTAACAAATAGTATATCGGCGTAGATGCAGGAATCTCTATTTCCCCTTGAGATACAACCAGCTTCTCCAACTTGTGCTTGTTGTTTTTGACCATTCCGCACAAGACGATATCAAGCTTATACATATCCAAGATTTTTTTTGCAGCGTTTAGGTGTCCAAGTCCTCCGTCAAGCATTATTATCTGTGGAAGTGGCAAAAATCCTGCTTTTCCTTTATTTTGTTCCATTTCCTTTAAGGCTCTTTCGATTCTCCTGAATATTATTTCTTGGGTGCTCGCATAGTCATCCTGACCTTCTACAGACTTGATCCTAAACCTTCTATAGGCCTTCTTATTTGCTTTTAAATCTTCATAGACCACCATTGCTCCAACAGCGTCTTTTCCGCTTATATTAGAAATATCGTATGCTTCTATTCTCTTGGGGTTTTGGGACAATGATAATTTTTCTTTAAGCCAGCCCATACAAAAAATTTCTGATTGCGCTTTGTTGAACTTCTTATTTAGATGCTCAAAAAGCACGATCTTTGCATTTTCTTCAACCATGGATAGAAGCTTTTTTTTATCTCCCCTAGCCGGAACAGTAATCGTTACTTTGGTTCCTCTTTTGTCTTTTAGCCACATCTCCATAGTTTCTTTATCTTCTATTTCACAAGGTATAATTATTTCTTTGGGAATCATCGATCTGCTATGATAAAACTGCTTTACAAATTGATTTAAAACATCATCTTCAAAGGAATCAAGCTCGATCATATGGGTTTCTCTTCCCACCAGCTTCCCATCTCGTATATTAAATACTTGGACGCACATATCTGTGCCTTCAGTTGCATAATTTATGACATCTTGATCTGAATATATATCTGAAATTATTTTCTGCTTTTCGCCGATTGCCTTGATTCCTTGAATCTGATCTCTCAGTCTGGCTGCTGCTTCAAAATCCAGATTTTTTGCTGCTTCCTCCATATCCAAACTCAGCTTGCTTACAATCTGCTTGTCTTTCCCCTTTAAGATTTCTATTATTTCATTGATATTGCTTGTGTATTCTTCCGCATTTACCTTTCCGGTACAAACTCCCGGACAGCGCTTTATGTAGTAGTTAAGGCACGGCCTTTGCGAGTCTTTTCCGCCGATGAATTTTTTGTTGCATACCTTTAGTTTGTATGTTTGGTGGATTGCTTCAATAGTTTGCTTAACAGAAGATGCACTTGTGTATGGTCCAAAATATCTAGCACCATCTTTCTTGATGTTTCTAGTCATTATGACTCTGGGATATTCTTCGTTGGCAGTCACTTTGATATAAGGGTATGACTTATCGTCTTTTAGCATAATATTGTATCTTGGACGATGTTTTTTTATAAGGTTATATTCAAGTATTAGAGCTTCTATTTCGTTATCAGTAACTATTATCTCAAAATCTTCTATGTTTTTGACCATTGAAATGACTTTTAGCCCATGAGAACTGTTGCTCTGAAAATACTGTTTCACCCTATTTTTTAAATTTTTTGCCTTTCCCACGTATATTATCTGATTGTCTACATTTTTCATCAGATATACTCCAGGCTTGTTAGGCAAATCTTTAAGTTTTTCATTAAGCATGAAATTTTATCTCCAATAATTAATTTTTTTCATTTAATAAGTTTTTTTTAAGCATATGATGGTATATATTATAATAACATATAAAATTAATATTAAAAAGTTTAGATCGCGAGGTGTTAAGCATGAAACTTAAATTTGGCAATGAAGCAATTATTGTTTACGATGAAAATTACGAAGTACATATACAGAAAAAAATTTTTGGAGGCTACACTTTAAAGAAGTATGTGCGAAACTCCATATTTGATCTTTTGGAATCCAGAGATATACGGATAGATATTTCTCAAGACGAAGCTATAGACCTTGGCAAGGAACTTCTTGACAAAGTCTATAAATCCAAGAATATACAAATCAATTTCAATCCTCTCGCAACTTAAAAGAGATGCCCCTATCGGCATCTCTTTTTTTACTTATTACTTTTAATCTGGCCGCAGCCATCTGATGCGCTACAGGTTGAGCATCCTTCAGAACAGCTGCATTCTCCTTTTTTCACCTTGGCGATGCCTCGAATCACTATGAATACTGTCAATAGCAAAACCGATAAGAGAATGATCATATCCGCCATAAAAACATCTCCTTAATAAATCAAGTTGCCTATCTGATATATCGTCATTGATATCAAATAAGCCGTACCGGTTTGGTACAAAATAGCAAACCCCGTCTCCCTCCATGAGTTAAGCTCTTTTTTCATCACGCTTATTGCGGCAAAGCACGGGGATGCAAGCAGTATGAATACCATAAAAGAATACGCGCTAAGAGGACTATATACTCCTCTCAGTGATGTCACAAGAGCCCCTTCGCTTACTCCGTGCAGCACGCTAAGAGTACTTATCACTATTTCCTTTGCAGCAAAACCTGTAATAAAAGCCACTGATGTTATCCAGTCTCCAAAACCCAAAGGTTCAAATATCGGAGCTATCATCTTGCCAAGTATCGCTAAGATGCTTTGAGATGGATCTGTTACCTTTGAAAATCCAAAGTCAAATGATTGCGCGAACCATAATATTACCGATGCAGCAAATATAACTGTTCCTGCACGAACTAAAAAATCTTTTGCCTTGTCCCACATGTGAATGGCTACGCTTTTTATAACAGGCAGCCTGTATGGCGGAAGCTCCATAAAAAAATCCGAGCTCTCACCTTTATATCTGAGTTTTGACAATAGCATGCCGGAAGCCATTGCAACTATTATTCCCAGCACATATAGAGAAAATACTACCCAGTGTGAATTTGACTCAAAAAATGCAGTAGCAAAGAGAAGATATACCGGCATCTTTGCTCCGCAGGATATAAATGGGGTCAAAATAATCGTGAGCTTTCTATCTCTTTCGTTTTCCAAGGTCCTTGTTGCCATGATTCCCGGCACTGAACATCCTGAACCCACCAGCATCGGTATGATCGATTTGCCGGAAAGCCCAAACTTTTTAAATATCCTATCCATCATAAATGCTATCCTCGCCATATAGCCGCTGTCTTCCAGTATGGAAATAAAGAAAAACAAAATCATTATCTGGGGCACAAAAACCAAGACTGCCCCTACTCCACCTATGATTCCGTCTACTACCAAGCTTTCAACCATATTCGATGCTCCGATTGCAGAAAGTCCAAACTGTGCCAATTCGGTTATAACATCTCCAATCAGCCATTCCATAAAACCTATTGTCGCATCTCCCAATCCTGTAATGGTTATATAATAGATCAACCACATTATCCCTAGAAATATCGGAATTGAGAGTATCCTGTGAGTCAAGTACTTATCTAACTTTTCTGTAAAGCTTTCTTTTTCCAAATTGCCTTGAGCATCCTTGATGACTTTTTTTGCCGCCAAACTTAAAAAAGCATACCTTTGTTTGGCAAGCAGATGTTTGATATCCTCGTTATTTTTAGTTTCAAGCTCTTTTCTTGTATTTTTGCCTTCTTCCAAAATGTTAGGATTTATATTCTTAAATTCATTTAAGACTTCCTGATCGTCCTCTAATATTTTAAGGGCCAACCACTTCTCGTCGACTCCCAAATTTTGATCTGCTTCTAAAATAATTGATGATATTTTATCGATAGCCTTGATTATGTCTATTGAAAAATAAGAGAACCTCTCAAAGGAACTTTTGTTATCTTCAAAAATAATGTGTTTAATTTCTTTTAACTGGCTTCTGTCATTTGAGCCCGTGGACAATATCTTGGTACCAAGTATATTTTTAAGCTCATCAAAGTCTATGTCCATGTTCCTTCTTCTGACTTCATCCATCATATTTAAAATTATCACTACAGGAACTTTCATTTCGAGAAGTTGAATAGTAAGATATAGGTTTCTTTCAAGGTTTGATGCGCTGACTACGTTCAGTATGCCGTCCGGTTTGTCTTTTATTATATAATTAAGTGCTATGATTTCATCTATTGAAGATGACGACATAGAGTAGATACCAGGAAGATCAACTATATGCACATCTGTATTCTTGATTTTGCCTTCCTTTTTTTCTACCGTCACTCCACTCCAGTTTCCCACATATTGTGCAGATCCCGTAAGTTCATTAAATATCGTAGTTTTCCCCGAATTAGGGTTTCCTGTCAATGCATAGGTCTTTCCCACGTGCATCACCTCTTTTGCTATTTTAAGATTATGTTCTGAGCTACCGACCTTCTGATTCCTAAATTGAATCCTCTTACTTTTATATTAATCGGATCTCCTAAAGGAGCTGTTCTAACGAATTTAACAGACGTGCCCGGAGTCATTCCCATTTCCATAAGCCTGCTCTTAAGTTTTCCGTCAAGGTCCAGTTGGAATATTTCTCCCGATTGTCCGGGCTTCAAGTCAATAATTGTCATAATCATCTTCCCTTCTACTGATTCTAACGATATTATATACTAATTGATAACAAATATCAATTATTTTTTAATTAGTTTCCCTTGCATATCTCTTGTTAAAATTATGCTATACTGTTTAGGAGGTGATCGATATTGACAAAAATCATAGCACATCGCGGGGCCAGTGCTTATGCCCCTGAAAATACTTATGCATCCTTTGAGAAGGCATTGCAGCTTAAAAGCAATGGCATAGAGCTAGACATACATATGACAAAGGACGGTAAGCTTGTCGTCATTCACGACTTTACTTTAAACAGGACAACAGGCGTCAAAGGATATATCCGCGATTTTTCCTATAATGAAATTTCATCTTTAGATGCGGGCAGCTGGTATTCTGATAAATTTAAAAATCAGAGAATTCCGCTTCTTTCAGGTTTTTTGGATTTATTTAAAAGTGAAGACATCCTCATAAACATTGAAATCAAAGCAGGAAGCAGATTTTATCCTTCAATCGAAGAAAGACTTTTAGAGGAGCTCTCCCGTTTTTCCATTAAAGGTGAGATACTGATTTCATCATTTGATCATCCTTGCCTAAAGCGGATAAAGTCCCTCGATGCCCATATCAAAACCGGAGTTCTTAGTGAATCTTCCATGATCGAGCCTTGCAGATACTCCATAGAATCAGTAGGTGCAGATGCTTTCCACCCCCATTACCTGACTGTAGACAAATTGTTGATTGATGAAAGCACAAAATATAATATGCCCTTAAACGTATACACCGTAAACAAGAAAAAAGATGCAAAAAAGCTCATAGCTTTTAAAGTAAATTCTATAATAACCAATTTCCCGGATAAACTCATTGATATTGCAAAAGGGTTTTAATTTATACTTTTATAAACCAAAACCCTTTTAAAATCAAATCTTTACTTCCGGACAATTATGAGTCAACTCGACGATCTTCTTCTCCAATTCTGCTATCATTTCGTCCAACTCGCGCATATCATCTCTCGGAACGTTGTAATGTAAAAATAAGGATTCGAGATAATATATTATCCTATTAAGTTTTTTGTTTTCAGAAACGAACATCCCAAACATTTTACTGTTTGATGCATTTGAAAGCCTGTCTATATCGTATTTTATATATTCAACTAAGTCGTTTATGCTAGTAAACATTCCGGCACCCAAAGGATATGGCTTGATTCTTTGAAGCATGAACTCGTTTTTTCTGCTGACCGTGTATATATACTCGATATCCATATCCTCGGTGGAAAATTCAACTTTGCAAATCAATCCGTGATTAGTGCGTACTTTTGCCCCCATTTGATGTAAAAGCATGGTAGCGGTGTCTTGATCGATCAAATTATAATCCATTTGCTTTACCTCCTATTAAACTAATCTATTTTTATTAAATTAAATAAAATACTAGCAAGTATACTGTGGAAATTGCAATTGATAATATCATCAATGGAAAGCCTATCCTCATATATCTAGTAAAGCTAAGCTTATGGCCCTGCCTTTCTGCAATACCCGCTACCACTACATTGGCTGAAGCACCTATCAATGTTCCATTCCCTCCCAGACACGCTCCTAAAGATATGGCCCACCAAAGAGGAGTGATGTCCGCAGGACTGTTTTCTCCTATTGCTAAGATAAGCGGTATTAACGTTGCAACAAAAGGTATATTGTCTAAAAAAGAAGATAATATTGCCGACCCCCATAAAATTACTATCGCTGTTAAGATAAAGTGCCCTTCGGTAAAGTCAAGTATGCTCTCTGCTATAAAGTGAATCACCCCTACGTTTTCAAGTCCCCCGACAAGTATGAACAGTCCTGCAAAAAAGAATATCGTCGGCCATTCAACGCTTTTAAATATCTCCTCCACATCAGCTCCACTTATTAAAAGAAGCAAGACTGCCCCGGACATTGCAATTATCGACGAAGGGTAATCTAAGAATTTATGCAGGAAAAAACCTACCATTATGACAAATAAAACAGCTAAACTTTTTTTAAGCAATTCGTAATCAGATATTGATTTTTTTTCATCAAATTTCATAATCAAGTCAAGCTTGTTCTTGTCAAAAACCAGTTTGTCTCTATAAAGATATTTGATAATTGCAAAAGTTATTATAAATGTCACAAACGTGACCGGGAGAAGGTTTACAACAAAATCGGCAAACCCCAAATTTGCCGCACTGCCTATCATTATATTGGGTGGATCTCCGATCAATGTAGAAGTTCCACCGATATTCGATGCAATTATTTCGGGTATCAAAAACGGTATCGGATCTAATCCCAATGTGTTTGTTATTATCAAAGTCATTGGAGCTATAAGCATTACCGTTGTCACATTATCTAAGAGCGCAGATGTTATGGCAGTGATTATTGAAAAAATCAGTATTATCTTCCACGGATCGCCCTTAACCTTCTTTGCAGAATAGATAGCCAGATATTCGAATACCCCGGTGGTCTTCACTATTGCCACGACTATCATCATGCCTATCAAGACTCCGATCGTGTTGAAGTCTATATATGCGACAGCATCCTCCGGTGATAAAATTCGCATCAGTATCATTACACTTGCCCCTACCATCACAGCTACAGTCCTGTTGATTTTTTCTGTGATAACTAAGCCAAGCACTATTAAAAATATTAAAATTGCCGATAAAACCTCAAAGCTCATTACAAAATCATTTCCTTCCTATTAATATATATTATGTCCACTGATTGATTATAATCCTCTTGAAATAAAAAAGCTACCCTTGCGGCAGCCTAAAATCAAAAAAATCAATAGATTTGTCCAGTATATGTAAGGAAACGGTTTTCATAAAAGTCTTTCGCCATAGATTGCTTGTTCTTAACATTGAACTCGAGCTTTTCGTAATCATCAAAAAGCAGTTCTACTATTCGCTTATCAACTTCCTTTTTATCAATGCACGATTTAAAAACACTGTAAACTCCATTTTTATCCATTCCTTTTCTATAAGGTCTGTCTTCAGTTATTGCTGTAAAAATATCTGATACAGTCATTATCCTAGCGCCTATACCAATTTCATGGCTTTTACATTTGAATGGATATCCTTCACCGTTTAGTTTTTCATGATGGTACGCAGCCATATCTGCTATTCTTTCCAACCCTCCGATTGTATTTATTACATAATAAGTGTAATATGTATGACTTTTAATCACAGCGAATTCTTCTTTGGTTAATTTACCTTTCTTTTCAAGGATTTTGTTTGGTATTGCCAGTTTTCCAATGTCGTGAAGATTTGCAGCGATGCTCATGAGCTGGATTTCAAAACTTGTAAATCCGAAATTTTCCGACAGTATATTGGCACACGCCTCTACTCCTGTAGTATGGGTCGCAGTATATGGGGATTTAAAGTCGATGACATCTTTGTACATTTTAGAAATATGCTTTATATCGTCCAGACCAATCATTTCATTTCTAAACGGACCATTGTGCAAAAGGACATGGTATAATCTTGGCGAAACTATATCCAACCAAAATTCTTCTTTCCTAGCAACTTCTAAAAATAAGTCTACTACTTTTTGGTGTATTATGTGGCTTCCGAGATTTTTCACTATGTCTATGATGTTCTCATGCTGATGTAGAATATAAACATTTCTGTCTATAAGCCTCTCGACTAAATCTGATAGGTAAATAATCTGGGCACCAAATGCATCTGTATCCTCTATAGGAAATTTCATATCCTTCCAATCTGTATGATGGTATCTTACCATCTTTGCTATGTGATTAAACCAGGGAGTCTGCTTTAATAGCAATTCTCCTTTTATGCAATGTGTATCTAAATTTCTAAAACTAGACTCTGCCATTTTTAAAGCGTGAAGCTCGTTTTTTTCTTCTATAGATATGGCTCCTACATCATGTAATAAAGCTGCCGCAAATATATCTTCTAAGACATCGCTGTCAACTCCTGACATTGAAGCTATCTCCATTGCGATAAATGCCGTTCTTTGCTGATGTGCCTGAATATTGGGATTTGCTATGTCGGTTATTTCCGACAATGACAAAAGAAGATTTCCTGTATTAACTGAAATAAATCTCTGCATATAAATGTCCTCCATAAATTTATGTCTTATTTCTTCAATATGATATATCGGAAGTTAAGCCCATATGTTTAAGTGTAATTTATTTTTTTATTATTTTTTACATCCTGCATATCTAGATGAAATTTTTATAACCATATGGTATAATACTTTGATGACATTGAACGAAGGAAGGTAACAAATGATAACAGTAACTAACGTCAGCCTCCGATTTGGAGAGCAAAAATTATTTGAAGATGTAAATTTAAAATTCAATCCCGGCAACTGCTATGGAGTCATTGGCGCAAATGGCGCAGGAAAGAGTACATTCTTAAAGATTTTATCCGGAGAAATCGAACCTAACACAGGAGATGTAGGCATTGCCGCAAATACAAGAATTTCTGTACTAAAGCAGGATCATTATCAATACGATGATAATAAAGTGCTTGATACTGTAATTATGGGAAATCCCAGACTCTATCAGATAATGAGCGAAAAGGATGCTCTGTATTTAAAACCTGATTTTAACGAAGACGACGGCATTAAAGCTGCTGAATTAGAAGGTGAGTTTGCCGATCTTGACGGCTGGGAAGCTGAGTCCGATGCAGCATTTTTGCTTCAAGGCCTTGGAATCGGAACAGACCTTCATGATAAGACCTTAAAAGAACTTGGTGGAAACGAAAAAATCAAAGTTCTTCTTGCACAAGCGCTTTTCGGAAAGCCCGGAGTATTAAT
>DMAW01000164.1 GCA_003446375.1 Eubacteriaceae bacterium
TCTTCCGATCTGATCCATATAAACAAACTTAAAAGCCGTAAATCCCCGTTTATATAGATTATGATAAAAGTTGATAAAGTTATTGAAATCAATCTTAGCTTGAATTTAAGCATAGTCTTGTTGCTGTAGTCCGGGCGTTTTTTGGAATGCTCGGGTTTAATATATGTGGAAACAGATAAAAAAATCAAGATCCAAAATCTTGAAAACTTCAAGGTTGCCGGAAAATTAATGCTTAAAACGATGCCTGCAGAGAAGAACAAAACTGAAAATGCAAGGCACCCCTCATATGTTTTGAAATGAAACCCTCCGGAAAAAGGTCTTGAGACAAAAAGAAACAAAATGGAAAAAAGCAACATGAGCTGAAAATCCCAAAAGCCGAAAACTAGAAACAATATGAAGACCTTGGATAACTCGCTTGTTATGACTCTTAGTGAATACTCCAGCTTTTCCACTTGTATCGTATTTAGGCTAAATTCTTTTTGGGCTTTTAAAAGTATGAGGTTGATTGTTTTATTTGTCCGAAGCTCAATTTGCGATTTCATGAATGTATCTTAACACAATTTTTCAAAAAAAAAAGGGTTTGGCGACGAACGACATGTTTGAGGGTGTGAACGACATAAAAAAGGTAAAAATAGCCATTAAATATAATGAAAAAAATTATAGAAAAGCATCTTTTGCTGAAAAACCTATCTGCTTAAGGAATTAAAATTGTGGTATCATTGTATCAGGAGGGAGGCTGAAGATGGATTTCTACGTAAGAAATAAAGCGGCAATAGAGGAATATTTAAAAAGCGGTGAAAAATCTGGCAATGAATTGTACTTAGGTTTGGAATTTGAACACATAATTACAGAAAAAAAATCCTATAAAAGTATATCTTATTTTGAAAAAAACGGAGTTGAACAGATATTAAAAGATTTAAAAGACTTCGGATGGGAAGTTGTAACGGAAAAAGGAAAGGTCTTGTCTGCTAAAAAGGGAAGGGACAACATAACATTAGAGCCTGGAGGACAATTTGAGCTTAGCACTGATAAATCACAAGACCTTGTTGAGATAGAGTCATGCTACTTAGGTTTTATAAAAGATATGAGGCAGATCATGAAAAGAAGAGACAGGGATATGCTGGCTATAGGATATCACCCGGTAAGTAAAATTGAAGATATGGATTACATACCTAAAGAGCGTTATGGATTCATGTCGGATTATTTGTCTCGAAAAGATAAGTGTGGCATAAATATGATGAAGGGCACAGCGTCCATACAAGCAACCATTGACTATGTTGACGAGAATGATTTTATAAAAAAATTTAGGGCTGCAAATTTTTTGACAGTTCTGTTTTCAATTTTGTTCGATAATTCTCCGGTATTTGAAGGAAAGATATGGGATGGAAACCTGGCAAGGGTTCATATATGGAACAATGTTGATGAAGACAGAAGCAGGGTCATGCCCGGAGCCCTTGACAAGCGTTTCGGATACGATGATTATGCGGAGTATGTGATGGGAAAACCCCTAGTCATTAGCCTTATAGATGATAAGATGACTTATACCAAAGATGTTCCAATGAGAGAAGTTTACAAGGATAGAGATATTAAGGCGGCAGAAATCGAACACGCCTTATCCATGTTTTTCCCGGATGTTCGGGTAAAGAAATATATTGAGTTAAGAATGTGCGATAGCGTCCCCTACCCGTACAATCTATCTGTAGGAGCTTTGGTTAAAGGCATATTTTACGATGATGAGAATTTGAATTATTATTTTGAAAGGTCCCTTGAGGCTACGGACGAATCTGTGCAAAGTCTTAAAGACAAGGTCATAGGGAGCAAAGATATCCCGATTGAAGTTTTAGATGAGATAAAGGATCTTCTTAAAAGAGCTAAGGATGGGCTCAGTGAAGAAGAGAAGAGGTTTATAGATCCGTTAATAGAGATGTTTGAAAAAAACATAAATATTGCAAAACTGGTAAAATCCCAACTTAAAGCCAGGGGAACTGAATCCTTTGAAATAGTTTCCGCTCTGAAGAACCAACTTGATTGAGCATTTTTTTTGATTATTGATCGTCAGGAAGGTGAAAAACAATTGATATTGACTATAAAAAACCATATAATAATAATGACGAAAATTAAAGCTTAAAAATTAAGAAATGTACGTCTGTGCGTTTGGCAAAGTTCAAATAGGCGGTTTTTATTTTTAAGCAAAAGAAAAATGTTGGGGGGAAAAAAATGAAAAAGTTTGGTATTCTCTTTTTGGCTTTGATCATGGTAGCAACAATGGCCCTAGGGTGCGCCACGGATGGTGAATCGGATGGCGGCAGCGAAGAACAGATAGTTGCGGGATTTATCTACGTGGGACCCACAAATGATGGCGGCTACACAACTGCTCATGACAATGGAAGGCTTTATATGGAAGAGCAGCTTGGAGATGCAGTTAGAAGCATCTACAAAGAAAACGTTCCTGAAGATAAAGGCGAGGTAGTGAAGGTTATCAGGGAAATGGTGGATCAAGGAGCAAATATAATATTTGCGACAAGCTTTGGCCATATGGATGGACTTATAGAAGCGGCGGCTGAATTTCCGGAAGTGAAATTTGCTCACTGCAGCGGTTACCAAACTGCAGAAAATGCAACAAATTATTTTGGCAGGATGTATCAAGCCAGATACCTTTCCGGTATAGTTGCGGGCATGAAGACTGAGACAGACAAGATTGCATATGTAGCGGCATTTCCTATTCCGGAAGTAATAAGAGGCATAAACGCCTTTACTTTGGGAGCCAAGTCAGTAAATCCTGATGTGGAGGTTCATGTAAGATGGACAAATACCTGGTATGATCCCGCAAGCGAAAAAGCAGCTGCAGAAGCTCTTTTAGATGAAGGATGTGACGTGACGGCTCAGCACCAAGACTCTACTGCAACCATGGTTGCAGCGGAAGAAGCCGGAGCATATTCTATAGGATATAACGTAAGCTCAGAAGAAGCTGTTCCAAAAGCTTATATGACAGCTCCTTTATGGAACTGGGGCGCTTATTACTTGACTGCTGTTGAACAGGTAATAGACGGAACGTGGACAAATACGCCTTACTGGGGCGGCATGGACGAAGGCGTCATTTCTTTAGATGAGATGACAGAACTTGCTCCACAAGGCGCGGCAGAAAAAGTAGCCGAAGTGGAAGCGAAAATAATCTCCGGAGAATTTGATGTATTTAACGGTCCGATTTACAACCAGGCAGGCGAAGAAGTGGTCAATGAAGGAGATTCTATGACTGATGAAGAGATGCTTGGATTTGATTGGTTCGTGCAAGGCGTTGTAGGAGACATACCTGAAAGCAACTAAAAATTATGAAATTACAAAGGGGCAAGGTCAAACTTGTCCCTTTGCTTAACAAAGGTGATATAGATGAGTGAAATATTAGTAGCGATGAAAGAAATATCAAAATCTTTTGGCAAGGTCAGGGCTCTTGACAATGTGAACCTTACTCTGAAGAGAGGAGAAGTCCATTCTCTTCTTGGAGAAAATGGCGCTGGAAAGAGTTCGCTGATGAATATACTGGCAGGAATATATACTCCGGATCAAGGGGAAATACAGATAAAAGAAAAAAAGGTCGCATTGAATTCTCCAAAAGATGCCATCGATCTAGGGGTAGGGATGATACATCAGCATTTCAAATTAGTGGATGTGTTGACTGCAAAGGAAAACATAGTAGCCGGATTTGAAAAAGATGTGTTCTTAAAAGGCGCAGAATTGAGCAAAAAAATAAAGGATACGTCCATAAAATACGGATTAGAAATAGATCCGGATAAAAAAATATATGAAATGTCCGTTGCGGAAAAACAGAGAGTAGAGATACTTAAGGTTTTATACAGAGGTGCGGATATATTGATTTTGGATGAACCTACAGCTGTGCTTACTCCACAAGAAACGGAGAAGCTGTTTAAGATCATTAGAAATATGACGAAGCTGGGCTGTGCAGTGGTAATAATAACTCACAAGCTTAACGAGGTCATGGAAATCAGCGACGTGATAACCGTTCTTAGAAAAGGAAAAGACATAGGAAGCGTTAAAAAGAGCGATACCGATACTATGGAGCTGACTAAAATGATGGTAGGCAAAGCTGTGGATTTATCCATAGAGCGCCCCCCTAAAGGAACGCAAAAGGAAATATTGAAAGTCGTCAACCTTACGGCACTGAAAAGTGATAAGACAGAGGCATTGAAGAGGTTGAATTTCAGCATGTTTTCAGGGGAAATCCTTGGAGTCGCGGGGATTGCAGGTAGCGGCCAAAGAGAGCTTTGCGAGGCGCTTGCAGGCTTGTATCCAATAACCGAAGGGGACATAATTTACGAAGGTGAAAGTTTGCTGGGTAAGAATCCAAGGGAAATAATACGCATGGGAATAAGCATGAGCTTTGTTCCTGAGGACCGGTTAGGAATGGGCTTGGTGGCATCCATGAATATAGTTGACAATATACTGCTTAAAGAATATCAAAAGCAAGAAGGTTTTTTGATAACCAGAAAGCCTTCCAAAGAAAAAGCTGAAAAAATCGTGGAGAAGCTAAACATATCTACTCCAAGCACAGATGCTCATCCGGTGAAGATGCTTTCAGGAGGAAATATACAAAAAGTGCTATTGGGGCGTGAGATAGAGTCTAATCCCCATGTCATAATAACGGCATATCCCACTCGAGGGCTTGACATAGGGTCGTCGTATTTGATATACGATTTACTGAATCAACAAAAGAAACAAGATACAGCAGTTTTGTACGTAGGAGAAGACCTGGATGTTTTGATGGAGCTTTGCGACAGGATTCTAGTGATGTGCAATGGTGAGATTACAGGAATAGTTGAAGCAAAAGATGCTGACAGGGAAAAAATCGGATTAATGATGTCCGGCGCACATAAAGAGGAGGTGATCTGATGAGAATAGCAAAGAGGAGCGAGTTGAGCGGAAATCAGATTGCACTTGTGAGGTTGGCAGCGGTATTTGGAGCTTTGGTGTTCGGAGGCTTATTTTTAATCGTATTGGGCGAAAATCCTATTACAATATATATATCTATGGTTAAAGGGGGCTTGGGGTCCTTCTTTAGATTCAGAGAGACGGTAAACATAGCAATTCCGCTGCTGATTACATCTTTAGGCGTAATGATTGCATTTAAAATGCGTTTTTGGAATATAGGAGCTGAAGGTCAGATATTTATGGGAGCATTTGCTGCGACGTACTTGGCGCTAAATTTCTCTGATCTTCCCAAGCCCTTGCTGCTTATGATGATGGGAACTGCATCCATGGTCATGGGAGGGATTTGGCTGGTGGTTCCTGCTTGGTTCAAGGCAAGATTCGGGACGAATGAGACGCTCTTTACCCTCATGCTAAACTACATTGCATTAAGATGGGTGACTTATCTTCAATACAGCTTGTGGAAAGACCCAAATGCTATGGGGTTCCCAAAGATAGCAAGCTTCGGTCAAAATGCTTTGCTCCCGAAAGTTTTCGATATTCATATCGGATGGATAATTGCTTTGGTGCTCATATATGCAATCTATGTTTACCTTAACCATACAAAAACGGGTTATGAAATAATGGTAATTGGGGAAAGCGAAGATACAGCTAGGTATGCTGGCATAGACATAAAAAGGGTGATACTAAAGACCATGTTCTTAAGCGGAGCGGTATGCGGGCTTGTGGGAATGATACAGGCTTCAGGCATCAGTGGGACCTTATCTGTTGATTTGACCGGCGGAGTAGGATTCACGGCGATTATAACGGCGTGGCTGTCGGGGCTGAATCCGGTAATGGTGGGCGTGGTATCATTTCTCTTTGCAATGCTTCGCCAGGGAGGATCCTTTATACAAACGGCTTATCAGATACCTGCATCTGCAGCTGAGATACTACAGGCACTTATTTTATTTTTTGTATTGGCAAGCGAATTCTTTCTAAGATACAAAGTGGTGTTGTTCAAGAAGAAAGGAAGGGGGATTTAAGATGAATGTGATATCTTTTTTAAGCGCCGTAGTTCAGGCGGGTACCCCGCTGCTGTTTGCCACTGTAGGTGAGATATTTAGTCAAAAAGTCGGAAACCTTAACCTGGGGCTCGAAGGAATGATGTTGATGGGAGCCGTGACAGGATTTGCAGTTGGATACGGAAGCGCAAATCCGATATTAGCTTTGCTTGGCGCTGCTTTGGCGGGAATGATAGGAGCGCTTGTCTATGCTTTCATAACCATAACGTTAAAGGGAAACCAGGAGGTTACCGGTCTGACCCTTACAATTTTCGGGACAGGTTATGCCAGTTTTGTAGGCAGCAGTTACGTTGGGTATAAATTACCTGAAAATGTGACTGAAGCATTTGCAAAAGTTTCTTTTCCTGTTTTAAGCGAGATACCGGTTATTGGAGATATATTTTTTAAGCAAAGTGTGCTTGTGTATTTTTCATATGCATGCGTCGTATTTCTAGGAATTTTACTTTATAAGACAAAATACGGACTTAATTTGAGAATGGTAGGCGAAAATCCTGCAGCGGCAGATGCCAGTGGAATAAGCGTAAGCAGGTATAAATATTTTTATGTGCTTCTTGGAGGAGCCATGTCCGGTATCGGCGGCGCGTTCTTGTCGCTTGCATACATACCGGTTTGGCAAGAAAACATCACTGCAGGAAAAGGATGGATAGCAGTTGCCTTGGTCATTTTTGCAGTATGGAATCCATATCGGGCAGTTGCTGGAGCCTATTTTTTCGGAGGGCTTGATATAATAGGATTCAGGTTGCAAAAATTCAGCTTGCCGATTCCTATTTACATCATAAACATGTTGCCATATGTAGCTACTATTTTGGTTCTCGTCCTCATGTCTATAAGGAAAAGCAAGGAAAACAAGGCACCTTCCTCCATTGGACGGGCTTATTTCAGAGAAGAAAGGTAGAAAAAGCAGAGAGGTTTTACCGGTAGCGTTGTTTTATGATATAATATTTATTAAAACATTTGTCAGGAGGAGTTTTATATGGATGGAATAAAAGTAGAGCTGCACAGGGATTATCGCTATACGATCGATGTGAAAAATGGGGTTTTAGAGGAATTGGATAAGTATAACCATACATTTTTCAGGTATGAAAAAGCAGTGATAATCACAGATGCGAATGTTGCTCCTCTGTATTTGAGAAATGTAAGCAAGCAGATATCGCAAGCCGGATGCAAAGTCCATGAAATAGTAATACCTGCCGGGGAATCCAGCAAGAGCCTTGCTAAGGCAGAAGAGATATACCATCACTTCTCAGAGTACAATGTGACAAGATCGGATCTTGTAGTTGCATTAGGAGGAGGAGTGGTTGGAGATTTAGCTGGATTTTGTGCTTCAACGTATTTAAGAGGCGTTGATTTTATTCAAGTGCCGACAACTCTTTTGGCGCAGGTAGACAGCAGCGTCGGAGGAAAAGTGGGTGTGAACTTAAGCAAAGGCAAAAATCTTGTAGGCAGCTTTTATCAGCCACAAGCAGTAATCGTGGATCCAAGCGTTATAAAGACTCTTCCTAAGCGAAACTTCAACGAAGGAATGGCCGAAGTCATAAAATACGGGTGCATATTTGATGAGGATCTATTCAGCCGTATTTATCATGACGACGGAAGCCGAGCTGCAGGGAACTTGGATGAAATCATACATAGGTGCTGCAGCATAAAAAAGGAAGTAACTGAAAAAGATGAAAGAGAAGGCGGACTTAGAAAAATATTGAATTTTGGCCATACCCTAGGTCACGTGTTGGAAGCATACTTTAACTATCAGAAATATTCCCACGGAGAAGCAGTTGCCATAGGAATGTATCATATTACTGTCAAGAGTGAGAAAAAGGGCATTTCCCAAATAGGAACTGCCGAGAAGATTAAAAATATTTTGATTAAGAACGATTTGCCGTACACTATGCCTTATTTAGAGCAGGACAAAGTAGAAGAGATACTCTTTAGGGATAAAAAATTTAGTGGAGATAAGATAACGCTGGTTCTTCTTAAAGAAATAGGCGAAGCGGTACTTGTAAAAATGGATAAAAACCAACTGATCGAGTTTATCATATAAAAGGAGAATAGCCATATGAAGATTGTTGAAATAACACCGTCTACACTTAGAGGAACAGTAAATATTCCACCATCAAAAAGCATGAGTCACAGAAGCATATTTTGTGCGGCTCTAAGCGGAGGAATAAGCAATATCAAAAACGTATTGCTCTCGGAAGACATTAAAGCGACTTGTGAGGCCATGGAGTCTCTTGGGGCAAAGATTAAATACAAAGCAGTAGATGAAAAAAAAGAAATCTACAACCTGAGAATTCAAGGAGCCGGTCGTCTAAAGCTCAAAAACGAAAAAATAGACTGTGGCGAATCCGGGTCTACCATAAGATTCATAATACCTCTTCTGGCGTTGCTTAATGAAACGGTTACGGTAACGGGAAGAGGGAGGCTCGTGAGCAGGCCTTTGGATGCTTATTACGAGATATTTGATCAAAAGAAGATTTATTATACAAATAAATACGGAGAGCTTCCACTTACCATCAAAGGCTCTTTGAGCGCAGGAGAGTACAGAATGGAAGGGGATGTGAGCTCTCAGTTCATTACAGGCCTTTTGTTTGCATTGCCGCTTTTAAAGGGGGACTCAAAGCTTATTATAACAACGGAGTTAGAATCCAAGCCTTATGTGGACATGACCATAGAGATGCTCAATAGATTTGGTATAGAAGTTACGAACAACGATTACCAAGAATTTTTGATAAAAGGATCTCAAGAGTATGCCAGTGCAGATTACAGCGTAGAAGGAGACTTCTCTCAAGCAGCTTTTTGGTTGACGGCAGGAATTCTGGGAGGAGAGATATACAGCAATGATTTGAAATTCAACTCTCTTCAAGGTGACAAGGTGATAGTGGACATAATAAAAAAAATGGGCGGCAGCATAGAAAAGCTGATACTAGGTTATAAGACGTCCAGAAGCGATACCCATGGCACTACAGTGGATGCTTCCCAGTGCCCGGATCTTGTTCCCATAGTAAGCGTATTGGCTTCGCTAAGCAGCGGAATGACTGAAGTCGTAAATGCAAAGAGGTTGAGAATCAAAGAATCAGATAGACTAGATGCAATAACACAGGTCTTATCCACGCTGGGAGCCGACATAGCCCAGTATACAGACGGACTAGTGATAAAAGGTGCAGACAAGCTGAAAGGCGGAGAGGTTGACAGCTTTAATGACCACAGGATAGCTATGGCAGCTGCGGTTGCATCTATCCGATGCGAAGAAAAAGTCATAATCAAAAATGCTCAAAGCGTAAACAAATCATACCCGAAATTCTGGGAAGATTTTGCGAGTCTGGGAGGGGTAATAAATGAGTTCGAACTGGGGGAATAAAGTTAGATTTTCCTTGTTTGGCGAATCTCACGGAGCAGCTATTGGCGGGGTGATCGACGGATTGCCTCCGGGAATAGAGTTGGATCTTGAACTTGTCAAGAAGGAGATGGATAGAAGAAAGCCAGGATCGGATCCTTACAGCACGAAGCGAAAGGAAGATGATTCTTTCGAAATAATAAGTGGCTTTTTTAACGGATATACAACGGGAACTCCTTTGGCTTTCATTATAAGAAACAAGGACAACAGATCAAAAGACTATTCAAAGCTAAAAGATGTAATGCGTCCGGGACATGCAGACCATACCGGAAGCATAAGATATCTGGGCTTTAATGACTACAGGGGAGGAGGCCATTTTTCAGGGAGGATAACAGCACCGCTGGTATTTTACGGAGCTGTTGCAAAGCAGATTCTTTATGATAATTACGATATAAGGATTTTCTCAAGAATCAAGAGCATATCCCAGGTGACAGACAAAGACTTGGATCATTTGAGTGCTGATATAGAAGATCTTTCAAAGACACTGTCCAACAAAAAGATACCTGTATTGGATTCGGAGCAGGGAAAAAAGATGGAAGAAGTAATAGAAGATGCGAAAAACAGCATGGATTCTGTAGGAGGTGTAATAGAATGCATGGCCTTTAACGTGCCGGCAGGGTACGGGATGCCTTTTTTTGAATCGCTGGAAAGTAAAATAGCCCATCTGATATTTTCAGTTCCGGCTACAAAGGGGCTGGAATTCGGAAAAGGCTTTGATATATCTAAAATGAAAGGCTCAAAGGCCAATGATTCATTTTATTACGATAAAGAAAACCGCTTAAAGGCAAGGAGCAACAATAACGGAGGAATCTTAGGTGGAATAACCAATGGTTTGCCTGTGGTATTTTCTGCAGCTATAAAACCTACGGCGTCCATTTCCAAAGAACAGGATACAATAGATATAAAGAACAGGCAAAACACCAAGCTGACTGTTACAGGAAGACACGATCCGTGCATTGTGCCAAGAGCCCTTCCGGTTATGGAAAGCTGTATGGCCATAGCGCTTTTGGAATTATTGCTGGTGTAGGAGGAAAAAATGAAAAGCATTGAAGAACTGAGAAATAAAATTGACATAATCGACGACAAGATTTTGGAGCTTTTTCTCGAAAGGATGGTCGTAGCCAGATCCATCGCTACTTATAAAATTGAAAACGAGATGAAAATTTTTGATGAAAAAAGAGAAAAAGAAGTGCTTGAAAAGAACCTTGAAAAAATAAGGCTTGAAGAATATAAAAAATATACCGAAAAATTTCTAAGCAACCTTATGGATATAAGCAAAGATCTTCAAAGAGATATCATTGATGGAGTGATAAAATGAATTATCTGCCTATAACCGGTATAATATTTTTATTTGGGTATTTGTTTGTAAGGAAGCTTTCAAACTTGATCTATCATAGCGATAGGTACACAAAAGCTTTAGACCAAAAATTCAACTATGACGATTTAGTCGAAGAAAACAAGACTGAGATAGAAAAGTAAAATTTGCATATTGTACTTTTTTAAAAATATAAATTCTGTTAGAATGATAAAAATACCTTAAAGGAGGGCGCATTATGAGTAAGTTTAAAAAGGTTTTAATAGCCAATAGAGGAGAAATAGCCATAAGAATAATACGTGCATGCCAAGAACTTGGGATATCTACCGTTGCCATATACGCTGAAGAGGACAAGCTGTCACTATTCAGAAGAAAAGCAGATGAAGCATATTTGATCGAAGACCACAGAGGACCGGTAGATGCTTATTTGAACATGGATAAGATAATCAACCTTGCAAAGAAAAAGAATGTGGATGCAATACATCCTGGGTACGGATTTTTATCTGAAAACCCCGAATTTGCAAGAAAATGTGAATCTGAGGGAATTGTCTTCATCGGCCCAAATCATATAATGATGAAACAGCTTGGAGACAAGATACAATCCAAGATTCAGGCCAACAAAGTAGGAGTGCCTACTATTCCGGGAGTCGAAAAGCCTATTGAAAGCGATGAAGAGGCGATGGAGTTTGCTAGGATAGCCGGATACCCCATCATGTTAAAGGCTGCTGCAGGAGGCGGCGGTCGAGGCATGAGAATCGTAAAAGAAGAAAAGAACCTCTTAAGAGAATTTCATTCTGCTAGAAGCGAAGCCTACAAGGCCTTTGGAAGCGGAGAGATATTCATTGAAAAATACATAGAAAATCCTAGACATATAGAAGTTCAGATATTAGGAGATAACTATGGGGATATAGTCCATCTTTTTGAAAGGGACTGCTCCATACAAAGAAGGCATCAGAAGATAATTGAATTCACTCCTTCTCAAAGCATTACCGACGAGCAGCGCCAAAAAATTTGCGAAGACGCTATTAAACTTGCGAAATCTGTAAATTATAGAAATGCAGGAACCGTAGAGTTCTTGATGGATAATTCAGGAGAGCATTATTTCATTGAAATGAACCCTAGGATACAAGTTGAGCATACGGTTACCGAACTTGTTACAGGAATCGATATAGTTCAAATGCAGATATTGATAGCGCAGGGGCATTCTTTGATGTCCGATGTGGTAAACATTCCGGATCAGGAAAGCATCACGATGAGAGGTGCAGCGATACAATGCCGGATCACGACTGAAGATCCACAAAACAGCTTCATGCCTGATACAGGAAAGCTTGAAGTGTACAGAACAGGTTCTGGTAACGGTGTAAGGTTGGACGCGGGCAACGGATTTACCGGAGCTATAATATCTCCTTACTACGACAGCTTGTTGGTTAAGACCACTGCTTACGGAAGGAATTTCGAGGATGCCAGAAGAAAGGCGTTAAGGGCGGTAAAGGAGCATGAGATAGAGGGCGTCAAGACAAACATGGACTTTATCATAAATGTCCTTGAACATCAGGATTTTATTGAAGGAAAGTGCGATACCAAGTTTATAGATACTCATCCGGAGCTTTTCAAATTGGAGCCGAATTCTTCTCACGATGAAGTAAGGCTGCTTAAATTCCTAGGTGAAAAAATCGTCAACGAAACATTTGGAAATAAAAGAGACTTCGACAAGCCGGTGATTCCGAATTACGATGCAACTGAAAAGCTCTACGGAACAAAACAGATTCTAGATGAAAAAGGGCCTGAAGGCTTGGTGGACTGGATCAATAGCCAGGAAAAGCTTCTTATAACAGATACTACTATGCGTGATGCACATCAGTCCCTTATTGCTACTCGGGTAAGAAGCAGAGACATGATTAAAGTCGCCAAGGCGACGAGCCATTTGGCAAAGGATTTATTTTCTCTCGAAATGTGGGGAGGCGCTACTTTTGATGTCAGTTACAGGTTCTTGAAAGAGTCCCCATGGAAAAGGCTTTCAGAGCTCAGAGAGAGAATACCAAACGTTTTATTCCAGATGCTCCTTAGAGGATCCAATGCGGTGGGTTATAAAAACTATCCGGATAACCTTATCAGGGAGTTCGTAAAAGAAGCGGCCCAAAGCGGAATTGACGTATTTAGGATTTTTGATTCCCTAAACTGGCTTGAAGCTATGGAAGTCTCAATAGATGAGGTCTTAAAGCAAGGCAAGGTCGCAGAAGTGAGCATTTGCTATACAGGAGATATCTTAGATAAGTCTAGGACAAAATACGATCTTGAGTACTATGTAAGAAAAGCCAAGGAGATAGAAGCAATGGGCGCGCACATACTTGCCATAAAGGATATGGCGGCGCTTCTTAAGCCGGCTGCTGCCTTTGAGCTGATCAGTACCTTGAAAAAGGAGATTAAGATTCCGATTCACTTGCACACCCATGACACTTCAGGCAATGGGGTGGCAACGCTTCTTATGGCATCCATGGCAGGAGTGGACATAGTAGATACTGCGATAAACGGAATGAGCGGACTAACCAGCCACCCAGCGCTAAATTCTATAGTTGCTGCTGTAGAGAACACTAAGAGACATACGGGTATGAGCCTTGACGACTTGCAGCAAATAAGCGACTACTGGACAACGGTAAGGGATATTTACTACGATTTTGAATCCGGTCTTAAGTCAGGAACTACTGAAATATACAAATATGAGATTCCGGGAGGTCAGTATTCCAATATAAAAGCTCAAGTAGAGAGTTTTGGTCTTGGGCATAAATTCAAGGAAGTAAAGGAAAAATACATCGAGGCCAATGAGCTCTTTGGCGATATAGTGAAGGTAACCCCTTCTTCCAAGGTGGTGGGAGATATGGCTATATTCATGGTGCAAAACGAGCTGGACAAAAACAACATCTACGAGAAGGGCAAAGGCATGTCCTACCCTGATTCAGTCGTGGATTTCTTTAGAGGAATGATAGGTCAGCCTGAAGGTGGATTTAACGAAAAGCTTCAGCAGATAGTCTTGAAAGGCGAAAAGCCTATTACTGTCAGGCCGGGAACGCTCCTGCCCGATGTCGACTTTGAAGAAATCAAAAAAGAATACAGGGAGAGCTTCAATATAGAGATAGATAAAAAGGATCAGCTTGCTGCTGCCCTATACCCCAAAGTGTTCAGAGAATACGTGGAGTATATGTGCGTAAATGATGAATACATGCGAATGGAAAGCGACGTTTTCTTCCATGCATTAAAAATAGGAGAAGTATCTCAAATTGAGACCGGCTCTGGAAAGAGCTTTGTGGTCAAGCTGGTTGAAGTGAGCAAAACTGATGAAAACGGAATGAGGACAGTTGTATTTGAGGTGGATGGCTTTAGAAGAGAGATCCAAATTGAAGACAGAAAGTCATTTGTCGCACAGACTAGGGATTCCCATAAGCAGGTAGACAAGAACGATCCTTACCAGGTAGGATCCAGCATACCTGGTTCAGTAGTCAACGTTCTGGTTAATGAAGGAGACGAAGTAAAAGAAAACCAACCCCTTCTGATTATTGAAGCGATGAAGATGGAGACCGAGATAGTGAGCAATACTGACGGAATAGTAGAAAAAATATACGTCACAAAGGGACAGTCGGTAAAATCAGGTGAGCTTGTCATTCAGCTTGCATAAATATTTTCATTAGATTGACAAAAACGCATTCTGCGCCTAGGCAAAATACAGGCATCAGGGTGCGTTTTTTAAAACATACTTTAATAATATGACTTAGACTGTAAAGAATTTGTAAAAGATTAGTGAAAAATATGCTATAGTATTAGTAGAGACTTAACTATCATAAATTATCGTTTGCGGAGTGTGTTTGGCAATAGAAAAT
>DMAW01000006.1 GCA_003446375.1 Eubacteriaceae bacterium
CTAGAGGAAAAGCAGAAAGAAGTAATCAGCCTTGCCAACAAGGGAAAAGATTACGAATTCCTAGCTAATGAGATTGATAAGCTCCGTGAAGAGCGACAGAGCTTTCTTGTGGAAGATGCATCCTTAAGTGGTGAGAATGAGCGGATCAACGAGCTGATAGGATTTATCCGCAGGAACAAATATCGTACCCTACTGTATGATGACACGTTAGTAAGAAAGCTGATCCAAAACGTCACGGTGTACGAAAAGCACTTTGTGATAAGCTTTAAATCTGGCATTGAAATTGAAGTATGAAAAACGGATTATAGAATTGACCCGTTTTACTTAGCTAAAGGGAACTAGTGGTTATCATTTTAGTTGTTGACAAACTGGTCAAAAAATATTATCATAAAATATAAATCGGACGAACGACCGAATTGTGAGGTGATGGTGTTGTGATTAACGAAACAAATGAACAAACTCAATCTGAAAAAATATTATCAGCAGCTTATGCGTGCATTTCGACTAGAGGTTATGCCAACGTATCGATGAGGGACATTGCTGATGAAGCGGAAGTAGTGTTAAGCCAGATAAACTATTATTTTAAAAATAAGGAGGGACTGTTTAAAGAAGTTGTAAGAATGATGATTTTAAAGTATTTAAAGGAGATTGAAGCATCATTAAAGCAGGAAAATTCACCTCAGAAAAGAGCAAAAGGCTTAATTAATTACTTTAAAAATATGTTGCAGCACAATCCGGAACTTTTTAGATTGCTCTATGATTTTACAGGTTTAGCAATTTGGTCTCCTGTATTCAGTAGCTTGCTTAGTGAATTATTTAAAGATTTATCGGACATGATTGAAAAGTATATTTTTAAAGATCTTCAATTAAAGGAATTAAAAGGCTATTCTACAAAAAATTTGTCTCGTTTAATTTTGGGGTCGATGTTTGGTACAGGTATTCAGGTTTTACTTGACCAAGATGAAGAATTACCGGAAGCATTAAATGCCATGCAAATTTTATTTGAATAATTATATGAAAGTGAGGTAATTTATTATGTCAGGATTAATTGAAAAGTCAGTCAATTTAGGGTTGGGGTTGTTTTCTTACTCTAGAGAAAAAATTGAAGAAGTAGTTGATGAATTAGTGAATAAAGGTGAAGTTACTAGGAAAGATGCAAAGGATCTGGTTAATGATTTAGTAAAAAAAGGCGAAGATCAACGTAATGATTTCAAGAAAATGGTCAAGGATGAAATTTTAGAAGCGCTAGATGCGAAAGATATTGCCCGTAAAGAAGATCTCATGGAAAAAGAGGACTTCAGAAAGATTATAAGAGAAGAGTTAATTGATATATTAAAAGAGAAAGAAATAGCTACAAAGAAGGATATAAATGAGTTAAAAAAATAAAATTATGATTGGTCAGCTAAAAGACAGAACAATGGTTGGTTTTTATATGTTGGTAAAGTTTTAGCTGAGCAATTTATTAATTAGGAGGCGTTAGAAATGGGAATAGTTATTGTTACCGACTCAAATTGTGATTTGCCTGTTGAATATATTTCCCAAAACAATGTACATGTTATTCCGTTTACCTATGTACTAAATGGGATTAATTACACAGATGATTTTGGGAAATCTTTAAGTTACAAGGAATTTTACGACGGAATTCGAAATGGAAGTATGCCAACAACTGCTCAGATTACTGCATATACTTTTGAAAATGAGTTTAGAAGTTTAGTTTCAAAAAGAGATTCTGTTATCTATATAGGTTTCTCTTCTGCTCTAAGTGAAACGTTTAATGGTTCCGTTCTAGCTAGAAATGAAATAATGGAAGCGGAACCAGAAGCAGATATAACAGTGATTGATTCAAAAAGCGCTTCTGTTGGTCAAGGCTTATTGGTGTATTATGCGTGCGAGATGTTAAAACAAGGAAAATCTAAACAAGAAATCGTAGATTGGATTGAATCTAATAAACTTAAGGTAAACCACTGGTTTACTATAGATAATTTGGAACATTTAAAGAGAGGGGGACGAATATCAGCCACCAGTGCAGCTATAGGTGGATTGCTTGAAGTTAAACCGGTTTTAAATGTCTCTAATGATGGAAGTCTTAACGTTGTAAAAAAAATCAGAGGAAGAAAAAAATCAATTAAGACTTTATTTGAAGAGTATAAAACTCGTGCCATTAAACCAGAAGAACAGAGGATATACATCACTCATGGAGATTGTATAGAAGATGCAGAGTATTTAAAATCTTTGATTCTGAGTGAGACAACGCCCAAAGATATAGTAATAAATAGTTTAGGGCCAATTATAGGGACCCATACAGGACCAGGCATGGTAGGGGTGTTTTTTTTAGGGAAAGAAAGATAGTTATATTGTCGGTTCCACTAAGATTTAAATATGAGATAGTCAAATAAAGAAAGTTGGTTTATTATACCATAATAATTGTCAAGCATGAAGCTTGCTTTGATACTTAGCTTAAATTCAAAAAGATTATAGTTCAAAAAGAAATTTTGGAGGCGAAAATAAGTATGAAAACATTAAAAGAGCGCATAGAAATGTATGGACTTAGTAATGTTATATCTTTTTTAGATTCTGATCCAGATCAGAATATCCCTAAAATTTTAGAGTGGGTGGAAAAATATGATAAGGAAAAAATTGCTGAAAAACAACTGAAAGTTTTTAAAAGGGTACTTGCTGATAAGGAAAATAACTGGTATAAACTCACAAAAAGCATGTGGACAGATATTGATGATAGTGTTCGGAAAAAAGTGTTTGAAAATTTCTTTATAAATTCAGTAATTATTGGCGGAAAAAAGCAGAAAAAATAAAAGAAGAGAATAACTGTAATATTCCCTGGGCCATCCTTATGGATCCAACATCGGCATGTAACTTGAAATGTGTTGGATGCTGGGCGGCTGATTATGGAAACAATATGAATATGGACTTTGAAACGCTAGACAACATTATAGAACAGGGCAAAGCATTGGGCACGTACATGTATATATATTCAGGTGGAGAACCACTGGTTCGAAAGAGCGATATTATAAAATTATGTGAAAAACATAATGATTGCATGTTTTTGGCTTTCACAAATGCGACTTTGATCGACGAGTCATTTGCAGATGAGATGTTACGAATTAAAAACTTCATCCCAGCAATAAGTGTAGAAGGATTTGAGAATGAAACAGACGTTCGCCGTGGTAAGGGAACATATAATAGGGCTATAAATGCAATGGAGATTCTTAAAAATAAGAAATTACCATTTGGAATTTCATGTTGCTATACTAGGCAAAATACTGAAATTATTGGTAGTGAGCAATATTTTGATGATATGATCGCAAAAGGTGCAAAATTTGCGTGGTTCTTTACTTATATCCCCGTAGGAACAGACGCTGCGGAGGAGTTAATTGCAACAGCGGATCAGCGAGAATATATGTATAACCAAGTTCGTAAATTCAGAAGCAGCAAACCTATTTTTACAATGGATTTTTGGAATGATGGAGAATATGTTAATGGATGTATTGCTGGAGGAAAGTGCTACCTGCATATAAATGCCAATGGTGACATTGAACCATGCGCTTTTATCCATTATTCTGATTCAAATATTCATGAAAAGACATTATTAGAAGCTTATAAGAGTCCATTATTTATGCAATACAGGAAAAATCAACCGTTTAATGAAAATCATTTGAGACCATGCCCACTATTAGATAATCCAGAAAAACTAGAAAATATAGTTATTGCTTCTGCTGCAAAATCAACTGATATGAAACATCCTGAGGATGTGCATAATTTGTGCAAAAAATGCAAGCGTACATCTGAAAATTGGGCAGTAACAGCTGAGCGGCTCTGGAAAGATAATCATTAATAATTATGTTAGGTTTGATTAAGAAATAAAAGTTTTTAATCTACTTAGGTGTGTTTTTTCAGGGAAAGAAAGATAGTTATGTTGTCGTTTCCAATAAGATTAAAAAAAGGTATATTAGCTTACTAATGTTTAAGCAGATATAGATGACAGGGCGTCTTTTAATCTATATCTGCTATTTCTTTTACAAAAAATGAGATTAGACTGAGTGGTGATAAATGATGGCGGTTGGTAAATATAGAAAATTTAAGAGATCCAGGCAAATCGTTACGATTTTTATAAATCATGGATTTGGCACCTTAATAGACAGATTGGGTATCCTTAAATATCTTAAAATAGAGAAGCAAACCAAAGAATATACAGAGAGGGAAATTTCAAAATTATCAGTTGGGGAGAGGTTGAGATTATCTTTCGAAGAATTGGGACCGACATTTATAAAATTAGGTCAAATCATGAGTACAAGACCGGACTTATTGCCCCGTGACATTATACACGAACTGGAAAAACTTCAAGATGCAGTGGCCCCATTTCACATAAATGAAGTAAGAGAAGTAATAGAATTTGAGTTGGGAGATAAACTTGAAAACATATTCAGAGAGTTTAAAGAGGAACCTATTGCTGCAGCTTCTATTGGTCAAGTCCATCGTGCAAAATTATTAGCGGGTAAAGAAGTGGTAGTAAAAGTTCAAAGACCAAATATCGAGAAAAATATTGAGCTTGATTTAGGTATATTAAAAGATCTGGCAGATTTTATTGATAATCGAACTAGGTTTGGAAAACTTTATAGCTTTAGCAAAATGGTTGAAGAATTTGAAACCACTTTATCGAATGAATTAGACTTTAGATTAGAAGGAGAAAATGCAGAAACTTTTAAAGTGAATTTCAAGGATGATGCTAATGTAATTGTTCCAGAGATTAGTTGGATTCATACAACTAATCGTGTTTTAACAATGGAAGAAATCAAAGGGACTTCGTTAAAGAATTTTGAAGCGTTAGATCAATTAGGGCTAGATAAAACGATAATTGCAAGAAATTTAGCTAATTCTCTTTTATATCAGATATTACGGGATGGTTTCTTCCACGGGGATCCTCATCCAGGAAATATAATGGTGCTTGAGAATAATACAATAGCATTTTTAGATTTAGGTATGATAGGACAATTGAACACTCATAGGAAAAACCAATTCCTGAAAATGTTGATGGGGATAACGCTGAAAGATAGTAAACTGATTGTTCAAGCAATTGTTGAACTTGACGCAATGTCAGAAAGAATCAATATGAGAAACCTGGAAAAAGATATTGATCGATTGAGAGATCAAGTATTGTCAGTTCCATTGAGTCAAATTAAAATCGGTGAAATTTTTAATGGAATTTTTGATTTAGCATTTTCATATAATATTATGATTCCTGGAGAATTTACTATGCTTGCCAAATCCCTTATTACTCTGGAAGGGTTGGTTGAAAAATTGGATCCAGAGCTAAATGTCTTGGAAATTGCCGAACCTATTGCTGGAAAGTTGGTTTTTACATTAATTACCCCAGAAAAAATTGGCAGGGAAATCCTGGGTGGTGCCATGGACTACGGTAATCTTGTTCGAAAATTCCCGTCTATTTTCTTGAATTTCCTAGATAAAATGGAACACGATGACTTTACTGTGCAACTTAAACTTAAAGAGGCAGACCGATATGCGCAAAAGCTTGATAAGGCATTTAGCCGGTTATCAATCAGCCTAGTTTTACTATCTTTAAGTATTGTAATAGCAGGAACGATCATTGGATTAAGTTTAACTGATGTGGGAGGGTCTGATTTTATAGCAGTCACAAGTATAATACTAAGGAGCAGCCTTATCCTAGCAGTAATTACCTTTGTTGCACTGATTATTGCAATTTTCAGATCAAAACGAATATAACCTAATCAATGATAATTAACTATAGAGGAGAAAAATTAATATGGCAGTTGATATAATACTTTTTTTTACGATTTATTCGTTCTTAGGATGGGTACTTGAAACTGTATTTGCAAGTATAATAGAAAGAAAATTTATCAATAGAGGATTTCTGATAGGACCCTTTACGCCGATCTATGGATTTGGCGGGGTTCTAATCGTTTCATATTTTAATTGGAGTCCATTTTCTATAGATGGTAAATCTTTATTGTTGATTATGAATTTGATTGTTTCAATATTATTAGTTACGATATTGGAGTTTGTTACAGGATTTGCATTGGAAAAAATATTCCATTCAAAATGGTGGGATTACAGCGATAATATTTTGAACCTAAAAGGGTATATATGTATTAAATACTCCATTTTGTGGGGAGTGCTTGCCTTTGCATTAATTCAGATAATCCATCCAATTGTTACAAATTTAGTCCATATCATTCCAGTTCAGTTAAAAAATTCTGCTGCTATCATTCTCATTGTTTATTTTATTATTGACACTACAAAATCTATTGTTGATGTATTGGATTTAAGAAAAACAATTTTACTTTATTCTGAACTATCGGTGCGTATATATAAAGATAAGGTTATAAAATATAAAAGGATATTTCTTGCCTTTCCTAGATTACTATTCCTAAATGCGGGCATTTTAAATCGCGATGTGAGGAGAATTTTGAATGGTAGAGTTAATAAAATCAAAACTGAATTTAAAAATAAATTTCAACCTTGAAAAGGAATATTGGGATTGTGTTTATGATTTGATTGATCACGAAAAGGTAAAATCAATGAAAGATTATATGCAACATGGGGATATTAGTTGTTACTCCCACAGTCTACATGTGTCGTATATAAGTTTTCGATTATGCAAGAAACTGGGGCTGGACTACCATTCTGCAGCAAGGGGTGGGCTGCTTCATGATTTTTTCTTGTATGACTGGCACGCTGATAAAAAAACTTACAATGGGCTACATGGACTTGTTCATCCTGGTATAGCATTGCAAAATGCTAATGAGTATTTTGCAATGAATAATATTGAGAAGGACATTATTGAAAAACATATGTGGCCATTAACATTAAGACTTCCAAGATATAAGGAGTCATATGTTGTCTTGATGGTAGATAAATATTGCGCCTTAACTGAGACATTGAATTTATTAAGCTCAAATACCAATCAACTTAAAAGATACGAAAGCAGAATCAGCAAGTAGAAGAATTTAAATAATCTTCTACTCGTCTGATTAACTGAAAATGTATTAGAGGTTGATTTGTTCCCCTATACGACAGTCATTCTTGGATATATTCCCGTAAACGATCCTTGAAAAAAAGAGCTTGGAACAATCTTAATTGATAGCTATCATGACCTCTCAAAGCATGTAGAGACGGTGGTACGACTACAACGCCAGAACCCTTGATTTTACTGGAGTTTAAGCACTTTTATGACTTCTTTAGTTTTAGCAAAAGTAGCGAAAATTACCCCCAAAAAGACCTAAAAAGGAGTATCAAAATCAAAATCTCAATATGACATGGTACGTGGGAACACGTCTACCAACAGTAGATTTTGAGGTTCAAAAATGGAAATTCAGATAGTAAAATGCCCTAGATTCAATTAGTAGAATCTAGGGCATTTTACTATCTAAATTTATATTATTAATCATCTTTTTTTAACAATCGGCTATGCAAATGATCAATACCAATGGCGCCCAATGGAGCAGTAATCATAATTGCCAAAACAGCTACTGTCAATATGGTATTACCGGCTAATACACCCGCAGTTAGGGGAATTGATCCGATAGCGGCTTGAACAGTTGCTTTTGGTGTATAAGCAATTGAACAAAAAAGTCGTTCTTTAGGATTTAAATGAGTCTTTAAGAGACTGAAATTGACCCCAATGAGTCTGAAAAGAAGTGCTACTAAAATAAGGATAATTGCAGATATTCCAGCTTTTGGTATAAACTGTATATCCAAAACAGCACCGACAAGAACAAATAATAATATTTCAGCTCCGACCCAAATTTTTGAGAATTTTCCCATTATCCTATTTGCTAAAAGTTCATACTGCTTGAGAATGGTTCCTCCTACAGCCATGACACCTAAAAGACCTGATAAAGGGACAAAAGCTTTGAGTATTGATTCCAATGTGACAATTAAAAATGAGACACATAGTATGATGATTACTTTTACTGTATCACGCATATGGATTTTTTTAAATAACCATACCAGAATTTGCCCACTAATAAAGCCCACGATAAGACCTGTAATGATTGCAATAGGTACTTTAAATAGGTTTGCTGGATTGAAACCATTTCCACTATACATCCCCATGAAAGCAGTGAATAAGACAATAACATAGACATCATCTACGGAAGCTCCAGCCATAATTAGTTGAGGAATACTTCTTTTTTTTCCATATCCCTCATCCATTAATTTTAACATTCTTGGTACAACAACTGCCGGAGAGACAGCGGCTACAACAGCTCCCATGATGGCAGCTTCAATATATGAAATATTAAATAGAATTGGTCCTAAAAGGGTTATTGAAATAATTTCAAAAGTAGCTGGAATAAAACACATGAGGATAGCAGGTCGTCCAACCTTTTTTAAGTCACGTAAATCAAGGGATAAACCTGCACGTATTAAAATGACAATAAGTGCAACTTCTCTTAAATCTGATGAAATGGATAAGATATTTGGCGATATTAGGTTTAATGCATGTGGACCAAGGATGACGCCGGTTAAAATCATTCCAAGCAATCCGGGTAGTTTTAGACGATTAAATAATCCGCTTAGTGAAAATCCAAGAATCATAATTAGTGCAATACTAGCTAACATAGAAAGCCTCCTTTAATATAATAAAAAAGCTGATGAGTCTGTGAAAAATAAAAAATCACAGAAGTCATCAGCAAATTTGCGGCTCAAGCTAAGCTTAGGGAGAACTTCATTCCCAATAATATGAATTTATCATAATCAGTATTAATTTTCAACATGTCAAAACATTTTTTTCTTTACCATGAAAAGAGCCAGAATAGTTGATAACCCTAAAGAAATTGCGATTATTATAATAAACGCATAAGGCTGCATAGACAAAGGAACAGGTACATTCATTCCAAAAAAGCTTGCAATCATTGTAGGAATAGTAAGTACAATTGTCACTGAGGTTAAAAACTTCATTACAATGTTTAGATTGTTTGAAATAATAGAAGCAAAAGCATCCATCATTCCGCTTAAAATATTGCTATAGATATTGGCCATTTCAATAGCTTGCTTATTTTCAATAATAACATCTTCAAGTAAATCTTCATCTTCAGGATATTTTTTAATCGCATCAAGTTTGAGCATTTTTTCAAGAACAATTTCATTACTTCTTAAAGAAGTAGAAAAATAAACTAAGCTTTTTTCTAAATCCAACAGTTGAATTAATTCTCTGTTTTTCATAGATTTATGCAGTTCGCGTTCAATACTAAGGCTCATACGATCAATTTGCTTCAAATATTGAAGGTAATAAGTTGCATTTTTGAAAAGTAATTGAAGTATAAAGCGACTTTTCTTGAAAGTGTAGAAACTTTTAATTTTACCAGACATAAAATCACTTAGTAATGGGATTGCCTTTAGACATATTGTTATAATATTTTCACCGAATAAAATGATTCCCATGGGTAATGTTGTATAAATTTTTGAACTCTCATTTTCTTCAAAAATAGGAACATCTACTAAAATGAGCGTACAATTCTCATCTACTTCTATTCTTGATCTTTCCTCTTCATCAAGAGCTGCTCGTAAATGGTCTTGTGGAATTGAAAATGAATTACTTATTATATTGATTTCTTCCTCTGTTGGATTAATCATATTAATCCAGATGTTATCTTGAATTTCATTTAATTGGATTAAAGATTCATTGAGTGTTTTAAAATACTTGATCATAATAATCTCCTTTCAATACTTAGAATAATGTGAGCACACAAAAGCGATCTTTATGATTACATGTCTCAAGCGTTTTTTCTCACAGTAAACTTAGTATACGGGATTAATACAAGATATAATCAAATATACATAAAGGTAATCATATAGATATTAAGGTGCTTTATTAAATTTTGATTGTAACAACTATGTTCAGGACCACTATCCATATATCTCACCTCTTCCTTAACATGAAAAGTATTAAAACTATCAAATAATTATACATCAATTGCCAAAACTATTCAATAATAACATTGATAACTTGATAACTAACTAAAAGAGTATTATATCTTATCCCCATTCTTATCAACAAAAAATCCCTCAAACTCACAATCTAAAGCCTTTGCAATCGCTTCTAATTCATTCACAGAGAAGTTATCTCTTTTGAATTTATTTGCCATGTTCTGATTTGTGGTTTTAAGTCTTTTGCTAAGTTCTATTATCGTTACATTCTTTCTTTTTAGTAAAATCCGAATTTTTTCACCCATCGTTAATTTCATTAATTATCACCTACCTAAGTTAGATAATACACCTATTAGTGAATATCTGCAATGATTTTGCAGAATGGCTTAGGTGTATAGAAAAGTAAAATAAGAGAAGTATTGATTGTATTAATTATAAAATGTATTATCACATTATAAAGTGAATATCAGAAAGGAGCAAAAAAAAATTATGAGTAAAATTATAGCTGTAGCATCCCAAAAAGGTGGGGTAGCCAAAAGCACGACTTGTAGGAACGTAGCAACAATCTTGGCAAAGGAGGGTTACAAGGTACTCGCAATCGATACGGATAATCAAGCATCCATGACTGACTGCTTTGGTATTGAAAAGCCAGAAACACTTGATACAACACTGTACCATTTGATGATGGCTGTTATGAATGAAGATGATCTTCCACCAAAAGAAAGCTACATACTAAACAGGGATGGCGTGGATGTCATCCCCAGCAGTATTGAAATGTCAGCCATTGAAATGAACTTGGTCAGTACCATGAGTAGGGAATACGTCTTAAAAACAATTACAGAAAAGCTTAAATCAGATTATGATTACATCATTGTAGATTCAGCACCATCTTTAGGCTTGATGACATTAAATGTACTAGCTGCTTGCGACAGTGTATTGATTCCTGCAACACCGGAGTACCTATCAGTAAAAGGACTGGAGTTATTGCTTCAAACGATTATGAAGATAAAACGTCGTATAAATCCAAGGATTACTTTTGAAGGCATTCTGCTAACAATGTTTGATGAAAGAACCAATCTATCCAAGAACATGATTGAAATGGTGGATGAAGCTTATGGTGAGCATATCAAAGTGTTTGATATTAGAATTCCTAAGTCAGTAAAAGTTGGAGAAGCCAATCTTCAAAGTAAATGTATTGTAGATTATATGCCAACAAATAAAGCTGCAATTGCATATCAGGAACTAGTAAAGGAGTTGATTTATAATGGATAAAACAAAAATGAAAAAAGTTGAAACCTTTGCCTCAATATTTGGTGAAGAGCATAGTGAAGTGCCATCTGAAAAAACAGATGGCACGACGTCATTAAAGCTTAACGATCTTATCCCTTTTAGGAACCATCCATTCAAGCTTTATGAAGGGGAACGATTCAATGACATGGTTGAGAGTATTAAAAATTATGGCGTGATTGTTCCCATTGTTGTAAGAAAAATGGATGATAAGTATGAAATATTATCTGGCCATAACAGAGTTAATGCGGCTAAAGAAGCTGGATTAACTGAAGTTCCAACAGTTATTAAAGAAGGACTTACAGAAGAAGAAGCGACACTCATTGTCACTGAAACAAATTTAATGCAACGATCTTTTTCAGATTTAGCTTACTCAGAACGAGCCACGGTTATTGCTACTAGACATACAGCCATGAAGAAACAAGGTGTAAGAAATGATCTGCTAGATGAAATTGAAAAGCTATCGAAAGCTCCTGATTTGTCAGCTGATTCAACTTTTCGCCCAATGGGCGAAAAGTTAAGGTCTGATCAAAACATTGGTGAAGAATACGGTATTTCTCCAAGAAATATATCAAGATACTTACGTATTAACGAATTAAATGCTCCATTAAAAGACTTAGTTGATGAAGGCAAAATTGCCATGCGAGCTGGTGTAGATCTTTCCTATCTATCACAGGAAAATCAAGAAATGGTGGAGGCTATTATTTCTGAAAATACCTTTAAAGTAGATATGAAAAAAGCGACTCTTTTGAGAAAGCATGAGAAAGAGGGTAACCTAAACTGGAATACAGCCCAAAAGTTTATCAGTGGTGATATGCTCAAAAGCACTGGTAAAGTCAAACCATTTAAGCTTCAACCCACAATCATTTCAAAGTATTTTAATCCAAATGAGGACAAGAAGGCTATTGAAAAAACAATTGAAAAAGCTCTGGATTTTTACTTTAGCCAGATGAAAAACCAATCACATGATATTGAGGAGGGGGAGGAGATGATTGAGTAGACTGACAGAAATCAAGGAAATTTATGATTATATCTTGAAAGAAATCATGCAAGATGAGCAGACATGGAAAGACTTTTTAACCTTTCACGCAAGGATATATAAACACAGTTTTAATAACGCCGTGCTTATATATGCCCAAAGACCGGAAGCTACATTAGTTGCTGATATGGAAATCTGGAACCGTCGTATCGGGAGGTGGATAAACAGGGGCGCTAAGAGTATAGCAGTCTTTGATGATCAAAGTGCTTATTTAAAACTAAAATATCTATTTGATATTGAAGATACCCATGGCCAGCCGCATACCATTCCCAAAGTGTGGCAATTAAACGAAGCATTAGAATCACAATTACTAGAAAGTTTTAAAGCGAATACCTTGTCAGAATGGATTGCAAGGCGGACCCATGAATCAGTCCTTGCTTATGCCTCAGATATCCAGCAAGGACTTGAAAAAGAATTGTCTAAGACTAAACTATCGGGACTGCCCATTGAAGGCGTTATAAGGCAGTTTATGCGGTCTCTTATGGATAGTGTAGAGTACATGACTGCCATTCGCTCAGGTATTGAAGAACCTAAGCTAAGTAATTTAAATGCATTTAATACAGTAACAGATTTTGATACCAAAGCATTAACCCTAAGATTAGGCTATTTGACAAGTACCATCTCAGAACAAATTTTAAGAGAAATTGAAAGAGAAATCAAAACCATCAAAAAAGAAAAAAGGAGTGTGAATGTCAATGAAACCCATGGAACTCAGTTATCAGGAAGTACAAGGGATTTATCATCCTCAGATTCAAATATCGAGGGAGAAAAGCTACGACAAGAAGCCATTAGGGAAGTACGGGCAGATGGCAATGAATTACCTGAAAGAGGAACACATCAATCGGTACAATTATCTAGTGACCGAAGGGACGCTGCTTCCAATGATGCATCAAGTAAACGAGGAAGCGTGGGCGAGGATGGAGATACTTCAGGAGCAGATGCTACAGGAAGAACCATTACAGAATCCGACCAACACCTATCAGAGTTATCGTCACAGGGAGATGATCAGAACGAGAGCGGAAGAGATCGTTCTTCAGGAAATCATCTTCAAGGAGAGATAGCAAAAGATTTAGAGCTACCAGAGCGTAGCTCTTTTTTAATGGAGCTAACAGATGCTGAAATTATTGAAAAGGTACTACTAAGAGGTTCTGGCTTTGAAGGTGGGAAACAACGGATTGTTGATTTCTTCTCAGAAGAACATACTGCAAAAGAAAAAGCAGACTTTCTAAAAAATGTATATGGAACTGGCGGTAGCTCTGTTACATTCTCTGATGATCTAAGTGGTTTTGAAAATCACGACAGTAAAGGAATTACCATTGATCTTTATAAAACAGATAAAGAAATTCATTTGTCTTGGGCTAAAGTTGCTTCCGGTATTGATGCCTTAATTGATAACGGTAAATACTTTGAACCTCGGTATAAAAATGATAATCCACCAACAAGAAAGGCAGTGTATCAACCAACGCTATTTGACATCAATTATGCTGAAAATGACATTGTACATGAGAATTATAATAAGCTAATGAAGATTGCCCCTGGTATCTTAAACGGACGTTATCGTTATATGAAGCTAAAAGCACCTGGCTTTATGGATCTTGTTATTGAGAAGCTTTATGAGAATAGAATCTCTCTATCCCATTATTACGAACAAAATGGAGATTTAATGAGTGATCCGGATATGGAACTCATTGTTGACCAGAATCAAAAGACATTAACAGCAGCCACCTTTCAGCAAGATAACATGGCAATCTATCATGAAGCGTATCAGGGGGATGAATTAATTAATCCTGATTTAGAAGATGAGTTAAACGATTTTCTCAAAGACTGGTTATCAAATATTGCTAGGCAAGGTCACATTGTTTATAAGGCTTATTATTCAGAGGATATTGATGAAGAGAACGAAGAACCAACATTTGATGATAAAGGTCATGAAATCCTTATTGAAGAACCTTCCGAAACAGATGATTTATTAGATATAGAACAAAAAGATCTTCATGAGAAAATCAATTATCAATTTTCACCTGAAGATGAAATCGGTATTGGTGGGTTAAAAACAAAATTCAGAGCCAACGTGGAAGCGATTAAAACGTTAAAAGTCATTGAAGCAGAAAACCGTATGGCCACTGATAAAGAACAGTCCATATTAGCTAGATATGTAGGTTGGGGTGGCATGCCACAAGCTTTTGATGTAGGGGCAAGTGGTTGGAGCAATGAATACAGTGAACTAAAAAAGCTATTGTCACAAGAAGAATATGATAGTGCAAAAGCGTCAACGCCTAATGCCCACTATACATCTTCGGTTGTTATTCATAGCATTTATCAGGCACTCAATCAATTTGGTTTTAAAAAAGGGAACATCTTGGAACCTTCCTTGGGCGTTGGTAATTTCTTTTCCCACCTTCCTGAATCTATGAACAAGTCAAAACTCTTTGGTGTTGAACTAGATGATGTATCCGGACATATTGCAAGGCAGCTCTATCAGAAAGCACAGATTCAAGTCAAAGGCTATGAAGAAACACAGTTTGAAGACAATTTTTTTGATGTAGCTATTGGCAATGTCCCTTTTGGGAATTACAAAGTATATGACAGACTTTATGATAAGCATAACTTTATGATCCATGATTATTTCTTTACTAAAACACTAGATAAAGTACGTCCTGGTGGTATCATCGCCTTTGTTACCAGTAAGGGAACCATGGACAAAAAAGACCAAGCAGTCAGGAAGTATATTGCTGAAAGAGCTGAGCTGATAGGTGCAATACGATTACCCAATACAGCATTTAAAGAAAATGCCAATACTGATGTAACCGCTGATATTCTTTTTCTTAAAAAAAGAGAACGCAGGTCGGTGGAATTACCAACGTGGCTATCGGTCTCTGATAATGAAAATGGGGTCCCCGTCAATCAGTACTTCATTGACCATCCCCATATGATGCTTGGTGAGATGGTATTTGATGAAAGAATGTTTGGTAGAGACAGTCGTTATACGACGTGTATAAATACAGATAGTAACTTTAATTTAGAAGAAGCGCTATCAGAAGCTGCGTCTCATCTTCAAGCTGAAATTGGTTACTTCGAGCAGGCAAAAAAAGAGGACAGCAATGACATACCTGCTGACCCTAAGTACAAGAACTACTCTTATGCCTTTATTGATGACAAACTTTATTACCGTGATAATTCTATTATGAGACGAATGGATTATACCGGTAAAACCCTTGAACGAATTCAAGGCATGATGGCAATTCGGGACATAACAAGAGAAATCATTACACTTCAAACCGAAGGCTGCACGAAAGAATCACTTGAAAAGGCTCAAGACCAGTTAAATCAAATCTATGGTGCATTTGTTAAAGACTATGATTATATTACTTCAAGACCCAATGCCAGTGCCTTCCGTGATGACAATGACTATCCGCTTTTATGTTCTCTAGAAGTGGAGAATGAAGATCATCATGTCACAAAGGCAGATATGTTTACCAAAAGAACCATTAAGCCATATGAATCCATAACGGATGTAGATTCTGCATTTGAAGCATTAACAGCGTCCTTAAATGAAAAAGGCATGGTGGATATTCCATTTATGGCTGAGCTTTATGATGAAGAACCAGAAGTCATCATTAAAGAGCTTGAACAAGACATCTATCTGAACCCTGAAAAGTATGATGAAAATGATGCTTT
>DMAW01000010.1 GCA_003446375.1 Eubacteriaceae bacterium
CCCCGCGCCCCCCACAATCCACCCTCCTTCCCTACACGACGCCCTACCGATCTATAACCACCCCTCTTGCAATGCACGGGACTATCGTAAAGGAAGACGGATCGGCAGTTAAAGTCTGCATAGGCGAAGATGAGAAAGATCCGGTGTTTTTCATCACTGATCTTCTGCCACATCTATCCAAGGACATGATGGGTAAAAAAATCGGAGAAGCTGTGGAAGGAGAAATGCTCAACCTTTTAATCGGCAGCATTCCTTGGGAAGACAAGGATGAAAAAGAAAGGTTCAAATATAATGTTTTGGCAATTCTTCACGAAAAATACGGCATCGTAGAGGAAGACTTTACATCTGCAGAGCTTGAAATAGTCCCGGCGGGAAGAGCAAGAGATGCAGGCCTTGACAGGAGCATGATCGGCGCTTACGGACAGGATGACAGAGTGTGCGCCTATACTTCCTTGAAGGCGATTTTTGATGCCGAAGAAAATAAAAAGTCTATATTTGCTATTTTTGCAGATAAAGAGGAGATAGGGAGTGTAGGAGATACAAGTATGAGCTCTAAGTTCTTTGAAAATTTCGTATACGAAATCCTTTCTCTGTCAGGGTGCAAAAATCCCGACATGTCAATTAGGAGATCTCTGCAAAATTCCAAGTTTCTTTCAGCAGATGTCAATGCCGCAGTAGACCCTAATTTTGCTAACACTCATGACAAATTCAATGCAGTTTACCTTGGAGAAGGGGTTGCCATAACCAAGTACACAGGAGTCAGAGGCAAAAGCTCCAGCAATGATGCCCATGCAGAATTTATGGCAGAGATAAGAAAACTGTTCAACAAAAGCGATATATTGTGGCAGGTAGGCGAGCTTGGAAAAGTAGATATGGGAGGCGGCGGAACAATAGCTTTTATACCAGCGGCCTTGGGAATGGACGTAATCGACTGCGGAATAGGTCTTTTGAGCATGCATTCCCCATGGGAAATATCTTCAAAGGGAGATGTCTACATGTTATACAAAGCTTTCAAGTCATTTTACGAAAGCGACATGTGATGAGGGATAATATATGATCGTCATAGGAATCACCGGAGGAATAGGAACAGGAAAGAGCATCGTATCTAAAATATTAAAAGAAGAGTTGAACCTGGATGTGATCGACGCGGATGAACTTGCCCGCAAGGCAGTGGAGCAGGGTTCATTAGGTCTGAAGAGGATAACTGAAGAATTTGGCACAGAAGTCTTAAAAAAAGATAAAACTCTCGACCGCAAAGCCTTAGGGGATATAATATTCAATGATGAGAGCAAAAGAAATGCTTTAAATTCCATAGTGCATCCCGAAGTTGCCAGGCTTTATGCTGCAGAGATTGAAAAGTACAGATCTTTAAGAAGAGAGTATGTGATTTATGATTGTCCTCTTTTGATAGAAGCGTCACTTGCTAAAAAAGTAGATGTGGTTATTTTGGTGAGAGCTGACAGGCAGACGCAAGTTAGAAGAATAATGGAGAGAAATGGCGTAAGCATAGAAGAAGCTAACCGAAGGGTTGATGCCCAGATGCCGGGGGATGAAAAGGAAAAATATGCCGATATTATCCTCTGGAACGATGGATCTCTGGAAGAACTTAAAAGAGCGATTTTATCCATGTGGCGCAATTTATTCTAAAAGGTACTTGTCATTTTTGGAGTTTGAGTTTATAATATTTCTTGTACCTAAAAGCCGAGAGGCTATATATTATAAATTCATTGTGCGAGGGTGGCGGAACTGGCAGACGCGCATGCTTGAGGGGCATGTGGAAGAAATTCCGTGGGGGTTCAAGTCCCCCCCTTCGCACCATTTTTTTACCCAAAGACTGGTAAAATTTACATAATAAAGGAGCAATCCCTATGAAAATGAACTTACTCGATTTAGGATTGACTGAATACGGAAAGTGTCTGGAAACACAAAATAAGATAAGAGAGCTGCGAGAAAAAGAGCTTTTGATTGATACTTTGATTTTAACAGAGCATCAACCTGTTATAACGCTGGGATGTAGAGGAAATGACGAAAACGTTCTGGCCGGCAAGGATATTCTCGACAGCATGGGGATAAATGTACATCCCAGCAACAGAGGAGGAGATGTGACATACCATGGTCCGGGGCAAATAGTCGGATATCCTATAATCAATTTAAAAAAGGCGAATCTTAGTGCCAAAGACTATCTTGATAATCTATTAGAGCTTTTCATACAACTTTTGAAAAACGAATACGGCATAAATGCGCATAAGGAACACAAAGAGTATACCGGGGTTTGGATTGGAAAAGAAAAGATAACCGCAATAGGGATACATGTAAAACACATGATAACCATGCACGGATTTGCGTATAATGTAAGTACGAACATGGATCACTTTAAACTGATAAATCCCTGTGGACTCAGCGACAGGACGCCTGTATCCCTTGAGATGCTTACGGGAAGAAAGATATCAATTGAAGATGCAAAGAAACAAGTGGTCGCGTATTTTGAAAAAATATATGGGGCTGAATTTGAAGAAATAACATTAAGCGAGGTAGAAAAACATGTCTGAAATCAAAAGAGAAGCAAAACCTGATTGGCTGAAGATACCATTTAGAAAAACCGGCCATTCGGAAGAAGTTGAAAAATTGTTGAAAGATTTGGGTTTGAACACTGTTTGTGATGAAGCAAACTGTCCAAACCGAAGCGAGTGCTTCAGCAAGAAGCGAGCGACTTTCATGATTTTAGGAAGCGTATGCACTAGAAACTGCACTTTCTGCAACGTCACTAAAGGATCGCCAGGAAATGTAGATCCAATGGAGCCTGTAAATATCGGCAAAGCCATAAAAGAAATGAAAATGAAGCACGTGGTCATTACATCAGTAACAAGAGACGACCTTCCGGACGGAGGAGCAGGTCATTTTGCGAAGGTCATCGACGAAATCAAGAAGCGGGACAAGGAAGTTATAGTAGAGGTATTGATTCCTGATTTTGAAGGCTCGTATGAAGACTTGCGCACAGTGGTAGATGCAAAACCTCATATAGTAAACCATAATCTCGAGACGGTTCCTGAACTTTATGACGAAGTAAGACCTATGGCCCAATACGAAAGGAGCTTGGAGCTTTTGGAGAGGGTAAAGGAGATGAATCCTGAAATATATACTAAATCCGGGATAATGCTTGGACTTGGTGAGAAAAAACAACAGGTATTAAAAGTCCTTGAGGATTTAAAGAGCATAGGATGCGACTTTGTAACTATCGGACAATACCTAAGACCTTCTCAAAACCACCACGAAGTAGTGGAGTTCGTGCATCCGGATGTCTTTGAAGAATATAGGCTCATTGCGATAGATATGGGATTTAAATACGTAGCATCATCGCCTTTTGTCAGGAGCTCGTACAATGCGGAAGAAGCTTTGGGAAAATAGATTTCGGACTGCGTAGAGGCAATGCCTATTGTGTTAAATACTTAACCAAGTTATAATGTAGATATAATTGTATTTGGGAGGAAATATATGAAGCTATTTGAAATCAAAGATATTTTAGGTGCACAGATCCTTTGCGGCGAAGATAAACTAGGCGACGAAATATCCCTAGCATGCGGTTGCGACCTTATGAGCGACGTGTTGAGATTTGCAAAAGAGGACGTAGTTCTTTTGACTGGTCTTACAAACATTCACGTTTTAAAGACAGCGGAGATGGCAAACATTCAATGCATCGTATTCGTGAGGGACAAGACTCCTGCCGATGAAATAGTTCAGGAGGCGCAGGAACTAAACATGGTAATCATGAAAACAAAATTGCCTTTGTATGAAGCATGCGGCAAGCTCTACAAGGAAGGGCTTGGAGACAAATTATATGAGTAGCATCTATGAAATGGATTATAATGTTGGCAGCAGGGATTTTGCTGCTGCCGGAGATGCTTCCAGAAGCATAAAGAGGACGCTGCAGCAGATAGGGGTGGATACATCTGTAGTTAGAAGGATTGCCATTGCTTCTTATGAAGCTGAAATGAACATAGCGATACATTCAAAAGGCGGAAAGATGCACTTGGCCGTCAACTCAGATAAAGTCGTAGTCGCAACAGAAGATTTTGGACCGGGCATTGAAAACGTTGACCTTGCGATGACTGAAGGATGGTCGACTGCCACTGATGAGATAAGAGAGATGGGCTTTGGCGCAGGAATGGGTCTTCCAAATATGAAAAAGTGCTCTGATGAATTTTCAATAGAGTCAAGTGTGCCCGAAGGAACCAGGATAAAAATGATATTTAAATTGTAAAGATGGTGATTCAGATGAATAACGAATACTACCACTCGGTGGTTTTGGATAAAAGCAAATGTAAAGGATGCACGACATGTTTGAGAAACTGTCCCACTCAAGCCATCAGGGTAAGAAACGGAAAGGCGACAATAATCAAGGAAAGGTGCATCGATTGTGGCGAGTGCATAAGGGTATGTCCTTACCATGCCAAAAATGCAGTCACAGACAAACTGGATATACTCAAAAATTACAAGTATACCGTTGCTTTGCCGGCGCCTACTACCATAGCCCAATTTAAAAAGAAAATCAGCGTTAACAGGATTCTTACCGCCTTAAAGGATATCGGGTTCGATGAGGTTCAAGAAGTTGCCTATGGTGCAGAGATAGTAGGAGAAGCTCTTAAGTATGAATTAATGGAGAAAGATGTAAAAAAACCCCTCATCTCATCTGCTTGTCCTGCAGTGGTTCGAATGTTACAGGTGAGATTTCCCGAGCTGATTGAAAATCTGGTCCATTTGGAATCGCCTATGGAGGTAACTGCAAGGCTGGTTCGCAAAAGGCTTAAAGAAGAGAAAGGGTTAAGGGACGAAGAAATAGGACTCGTTTTCATAACTCCATGTGCTGCAAAGGCCACGACTATCCACAGCTACATTCCTTGGGACAATAGCCATTCGAGCATAGATGCGTCCATATCAATATCTGAAATATATCCTGAAATATTGGATAGAATAGATAAAGTCCAGGAGGAAGATCTTCAGCATTCCACAGGAAGAGGGCTTATTTGGGCTCATACCGGAGGAGAATCCAGCTTCATAGCGGAAAAGCAGATAATAAATGTCGACGGCATACACAACGTGATAAGCGTGCTTGAGGAGATAGAAAACGGAAGACTCAGGGAATTGGACTTCTTTGAAGGGCTGGCGTGCATCGGAGGCTGCGTTGGAGGGTGCCTTACAGTAGAAAACACCTTTATCGCAAAGAAGAGGATAATGGACAGGTCATTAGACAGGAAAGCCGGTGATAATGACATAACCGATGAAATGATCAAAAGCGCTTATGAATCAGGATTCCTTGATAGGGAGGGTAAAATATTTCCTATGCCGGAAACTCCTCTTGATCCTAATATAAAGGAAGCAATCAATAAAATGGAGACCATGGACAAGATTGAAAAAACTCTTCCGGGAATTGACTGTGGGTCATGCGGCGCTCCGGGGTGCAGGGCTCTGGCAGAGGATATCGTAAGAGGACAGGCCAGTGAGGTGGATTGTATCTTTGTGTTGAGAGAGGCGATCAACGAGCTTTCTAAATTAATGTATGACTTGTCAGAAAAAGTAGTGCCTGTAATGAAAGACAAAGAAAATGAAGGGAATGAATAACATTGACTGTTAAAGACCTGTTGGAAACAAAAAAATTCAATCTTGAAAATGAAGGAGTTAATCTGGAAAATCCCATTGAAGATGTCTATATAGGAGACTTATTAAGCTGGGTAATGTCACATGCAAACAAAAAATGTGCGTGGATAACCGTTCAGACACATATGAACATCGTAGCCGTCGCTGTTTTGCTTGAGATGAGCTGCATAATATTGCCGGAGGATCTAAAGCCTGATGAGAATACTGCAAAAAAAGCCTTGGAGGAAGACATACCAATATTTAGCACTTCGTTAAATGCATATGAAATAGCATGCCTTTTTAAAGATATGATGTAGTCATGGATTTAAAAGCATTTGCAGTTGATCTGCATATACATTCATGTCTTTCGCCCTGTGGCGACATAGATATGACTCCAAACAACATAGTCAACATGTCTCTTTTAAAAGGCCTGGATGCCATAGGAATAGCCGATCACAATAGTGCCAAAAATCTACCGGGGATTGAGAAACTGGCTAAAGAGGCCGGCTTGACATTGGTGCCGGGAATAGAGGTAAATACCAAAGAAGAGATTCATGTACTGGCTTATTTTCAAAAGGTAGAGGATGCGCTCTTTGTTGGCGATAAGCTATATGAAAAGCTGCCGGATATAAAAAATAACGAGAAGCTCTTTGGCGAGCAGCTGGTTCTAAATGAATTTGATGAAGAAACCGGCAGAATCGAAAAACTTTTGATAAATGCAGTGGATATTTCTATTGAAGAATTGGGATATATGGTAAAAAGGTTAAACGGAGTGATAGTGCCTGCCCATATCGATAGGCGAAGCTTTAGCATTATTTCAAATATTGGTTTCATACCTGATGAGCTAAATATAAAAACCGTAGAGCACTCATCATCCTATGTAAAGGGGCAGAATCCCTTGGTGGATATGATTTCTTCCGGATACAGGATCATAAGATCTTCTGATGCCCACTACCTTCATCAAATTTCAGAAAGAGAGTTTTTTATGCACTTGGAAGAAAATACTCCCGAAGCAATCATCAAGAAACTAATTGAGGGAAAGTAGAAAGCAAATATGAATAGGTGATTAAATGAAGGAACTTTCGCTACATGTGATGGATATAGTTGAAAATTCAATAAAAGGCCAGGCCACCCTGATAAAGCTCTCTATAAAAGAAGACATCCAAAAAAATCAGCTCAAGATAAGGATAGTGGACAACGGCAAGGGCATGCCTAGAAATGTCCTTGCAAAGGTGAAGAACCCTTTTGTAACCAGCAGGACTACCAGGCCTGTGGGTCTTGGGATTTCTCTGTTTGAGGCAGCAGCTAATCAGTGCGAGGGAAGCTTGGACATTTACTCAAAAGAAGGGCTCGGCACTGCTGTTGTGGCAAAGTTCAGATACGACCATATAGATAGGGCGCCCCTGGGAGATATGCCAAGAACCATAACATCCGTGGTCTTGGGGCTTGGGGATGCTGACTTGGTTTACGAACATGCTCTTGGAGATAAGAAATTTACCATGGACACAAGAGAGATACGCCTTATGATAGGAGATAAGGTTCCGTTAGACAATATCCAGGTAGTCAGTTGGATTAAAAACTACGTTGAAGATGAATTAAAAGAGCTTTGTTCGTGATGAACAAAGTTTTTTTAAATTAATATGCAATAATTACAACACAGGCGCCACGAAAAAGCATAAAATGTAATTGCGGTAAAAAGCAGGCGCTAAAAAATGTGATTTTTATATAAAGACAATAAAAATCGTTTACATTTTATCATGCAAAAATGAGTAAAACGTATATTTTTAAAAAAAGTTAAGAAAATAGTCGTATTTGACAATAAATTATTAAAATATAGTTCGATTTGCTTTATTTATTCAAAGAATTGTATTAGAATTAATGCAATCGGCTATTTACGACCGTCTTATTATTAACAAACAAAAGCCATGATTGTATGGTATAATGTGAAAGTCGATAAACTGTATACAATATTCATATAATGCGAGGTGTTTAAAGAAATGGACATTAAACATTCAACTTTTAAGGGAGGAATACATCCCCCTTACAGAAAAGAGTTGACAAAAGACAAGCCGTTAAAGCCGGTCAGTCCACCGGACACTGTAGTGATACCGATGTCATTGCATATCGGTGCTCCTTGTAACCCAATCGTTAAAAAAGGCGATTTGGTAAAAAAGGGACAAAAGATCGGTGAGGCCAGCGGATTTGTTTCTGCGCCGATTCATTCCAGTGTTTCAGGACAAGTTATGGCAGTTGAGCCAAGGCTGCACCCAAACGGACAAAAGGTCATGTCTGTAATCATCAAAAATGACATGGAGGAGACTTTGAGCGAAGAAGTCCAGCCAAAAGGCGATATGGATTCCCTGTCGCCTCAGGAAATCAAAGACGTAATTCTCAATGCGGGAATAGTAGGCTTGGGAGGAGCTACATTTCCTACCCATGTAAAGCTTTCGCCGCCACCGGATAAAAAAATTGACTATGTTATCATCAATGCGGCTGAGTGCGAGCCTTATCTTACAACAGATGATCATCTTATGAGAGATTTTCCGGATAAGATCGTCTACGGCTTGAAGGCGATGATGAAAGTTTTGGGAGTACAAAAAGGATACATAGGTATTGAAGACAATAAGCCGGAAGCAATCGAAGCTATTTTCAATGCCATTGAGGACAAAAGTCAAATTGAAGTCTACTCACTTCATACAAAATATCCTCAAGGCTCGGAAAAACAGTTGATATCAGCTGTAACCGGAAGGGAGGTTCCGTCCGGAGCATTGCCGATGGATGCAGGCGTAGTCGTCACCAATGTGGGAACGGCATATGCAGTTTGCGATGCAATAAAAACCGGGATGCCGTTGATTGAAAGAGTGGTAACTGTCACAGGCAGCGCCATCAAGGATCCACAGACTCTTGTTGCTAAAATAGGAACATCGGTAAACCACTTGATTGAAGAATGCGGAGGTTTTTCCCAAGATCCTGCAAAAGTAATAAACGGCGGTCCGATGATGGGCGTAGCTCAGTTTTCTACTGAAATACCTGTAATAAAAGCTACTTCCGGAATTTTATGCCTTAACAAGGCTGATGCACATATACCTGAACCGTCTCAGTGCATACGATGCGGCAAATGCGTAAGCGTATGTCCGGTTAAGCTGCTTCCGCTGTACCTTTCTGAATATTCGATAAAAGGCGACTTTGAGAAATGTAAAAGCTACAATGCTCTTGATTGCGTCGAATGCGGCAGCTGTTCATTCATTTGTCCTGCAAAGAGAACCCTTGTATCGTCGATCAGAGTTGCTAAGCGGGAAATAATAGCCAGCAGCAGAAAAGGAAATTAGGAGGGATAACTGATTATGAACGAGCAACTTTTAACTGTATCGTCCTCGCCCCATATCAGAGCTTCTCACTCCACGGGAACTATAATGAGGGACGTGGTAATAGCACTGGTGCCTGCATTTGCGGCGGGAATTATTTATTTTGGAATCAATACAGCAATAATAACTTTGATATGCATCGCTTCATGTGTTGCTACTGAAGCGGTTCTGCAAAAATACGTCATGAAAAGACAGGTTACCGTAACTGATTGGAGCGCGGTAGTTACAGGGATATTGTTGGCTTTCAACATGCCTGTTTCAGCCCCGTGGTGGCTTGCTGTAATAGGATCGGTATTTGCAATTGGAATAGTCAAGCAATGTTTTGGAGGAATAGGTCAAAACTTTATAAACCCTGCATTGGCAGCAAGAGCATTCTTGTTGGCTTCATGGCCGACTAGGATGACATCTTCGGCATTTATCACTGATAGCGCAACTACGGCAACTCCTTTAGGCCTGCTTAAGGAAGGCGGAGAAGCTGCTGCAGCCTCACTGCCAAGCTATATGGACTTATTTATGGGTAATGTGGCCGGATCAATAGGAGAGGTGTCTGCTTTAGCGATACTGCTTGGAGGAGTATACCTCATAGTAAGGCAAGTGATCAGCTGGAGGATACCGGTAATATTTATCGGAACAGTAATGATACTTACTCTTGCAGCGGGACAAGATCCCCTGTATCATACCATGGCAGGGGGACTGATGCTTGGAGCTTTCTTTATGGCGACAGACTATTCATCATCTCCGGTTACCGTCAAGGGACAGATAATATATGCAGTAGGCTGCGGAGTGATTACCAGCGTCATAAGACTTTGGGGAGGATACCCTGAAGGCGTTTCCTACTCAATATTGCTTATGAACGTTGCTACTCCTTTGATTGAGAGATACTCAATGCCTAGAATATATGGGGAGGTGAAAGGCGATGCGTGAGATAGGAAGACTATCATTAGTGCTTTTTATAATATCAGGTATAGCCGCGCTTCTTTTGGGAGCTACAAATTATGTGACCAAAGATGTTATTGCTGAACAGATAAGGCTTGAAAACGAACAGGCAAGAATGGAAGTACTAAGGGATGCTGAGGAATTTACTCAGATGGATCAAGCAGAAGTAAGTGCAGCTGCGCAAGCGCTAGGATTTGACAACGTTGAAGTGATAGAAGAAGTATATCAAGGGATTTCAGCAGGAGAAACAGTTGGGTATACATTCAAATCCGTGCCTAGAGGCTACGGTGGAGAGATCACAGTCCTTACAGGCATATCTATTGATGGCACAGTTACAGGAATGAGAGTGGTCAGCCACACAGAAACACCGGGTCTTGGAGCAAAAGCTACAGAAGAAGGTTTTATGGCTCAGTTTGAAGATCAATCGGCTGCATCGCCGCTGGAAGTCATAAAAAGCGGAACTCCGGGTCAAAACGAAGTCAGCGCAATTACAGGTGCTACCATAACTACCCAGGCTGTAGCTCAGGGAGTTAACTATTCAATAGAAATGTTCAACGAATTAAACAAGTAGGGTGGAGGTGCAATAATAATGGATTTTGGCAAGAATTTATTTAATGGAATTATTCCCGAAAACCCAATTTTTAAATTGATGTTGGGACTATGTCCGACGTTGGCGGTAACGACTGCCGCGATGAACGGTTTGGGAATGGGTTTGGCGACTACTGTAGTATTGATTGGATCAAATGTCGTAATAGCGCTTATAAAAGATAAAATACCGGACAAGATTCGTATACCGGCGTTTATAGTAATTATAGCATCTTTTGTTACTATAGTCGGAATGCTTTTAAAAGCATATCTTCCGGATCTGGACAAAGCATTGGGAATCTTTATCCCTTTGATAGTTGTAAACTGTGTAATATTGGCGAGGGCAGAATCCTTTGCATCTAAAAACGATGTTTTAAATTCACTGGCAGATGGAATAGGAATGGGCCTTGGTTTTACTCTTTCACTTACAATTTTAGGATCGATCAGGGAATTGTTTGGAGCGGGAAGCATCTTTGGAATCTCCGTATTTGGTGGAGGTTTTGAACCGGCGATAATGATGATATTGCCTCCAGGTGCATTTCTCACTTTAGGATTGTTGTTGGGACTTTTAAACAAAGTTTCGGCATCCAAGTAGAGGAGGATAAAGATGGTAGAGTTATTTATTATATTATTAAGTGCCATACTGGTTAACAACTTTGTTCTTTCGAGATTTTTGGGTATCTGCCCTTTTCTTGGAGTGTCAAAGCAGGTCGAAACAGCAGTGGGAATGGGTGCTGCGGTAACCTTCGTAATGGTATTGGCATCAGCCATAACATACGTGATACAGTATGCGGTATTGGAGCCTTTCGGTTTGGGATATCTTCAGACGATAGCATTCATATTGGTAATTGCTTCACTGGTACAGTTTGTGGAGATGGTAATTCAAAAATCAAGCCCCACCCTTTATCAGGCGCTGGGTGTTTATTTGCCGCTTATTACGACAAACTGTGCTGTATTGGGAGTAGCCATACTTAACATTCAGGAAGAATACAATTTTATAGAAACTTTATTCCACGGTTTTGGAGCCGCTGTCGGATTTACGCTGGCGATCGTGCTTTTTGCAGGAATCAGGGAAAGGCTTGTAGTTTCAGATGTTCCTAAGCCTTTAGAGGGATTTCCTATAGCACTTTTGACTGCCAGCCTAATGTCTATGGCGTTTCTGGGATTCCAGGGATTATTATAGGAGGTGCTTAGATGACTGGCGAATTATTGACTCCTGTTTTTTGGCTCGGAATTTTAGGTTTGTTGTTTGGAGGCGGATTGGCTTATGCTTCCAAAGTATTTGCAGTTGAGGTAGATCCCAAGGCTCCTCTGCTTAAGGATGCATTGCCCGGAGCCAACTGTGGCGGATGCGGATATCCGGGTTGCGATGCCTTTGCCGTTGCATTGGCCGCAGGTGAAGCTCCGGTAAACGGCTGTCCTGTAGGAGGAGCCGAAACAGCAGAGAAGGTAGCAGATATACTGGGAGCATCTGCAGAAGCCGGAGAAAGAATGATAGCAAGGGTTATTTGCAATGGTACATTTGATAACGCGAAGGAAAGATCAAAATACTATGGAGTAATGGATTGCAGGGAAGCAAATATAGCTTCAGGTGGCAGCAAAGGGTGCCAATACGGTTGCATGGGTCTTGGTACCTGTGAGAGGGTGTGCCCTTTCGATGCCATTCATGTAAAAGAAACAGGCGTTGCAGTTGTAGATCCCGAAAAATGCACAGCTTGCGGCAAATGTATAGATGCATGTCCAAAGATGGTGATAACATTGGTTCCTGCGTCTAAAGGGGTGCATATTGATTGCAATTCAAAGGACAAGGGGAAAGATGTCAAGGCTAGTTGCAGCGTAGGGTGCATAGGTTGTCAAATCTGTGTGAAAAATTGTCCGGAAAAGACAATATCTTTTGCAAACAATCTTGCTAAAATCGAGTACGAAGGATGTACCGAGTGCCAGATATGCGTGCAGAAATGTCCTACAAAAGCTATTAGCGGGCAGCTTGAAAAACTTAAAGAATCGAAACAAGCCCAATAAATTTATGAATACTAAAGATAGGCGTTTGGATAATGATTGCATCCGGACGCCTGTTTTTTATTGGATGTTTAGTATTGTATAAATATGGTTTATTGTGTACAATGTATAATTTTATGACAAGTGTTTACACTCGATGGCATATCCTTTATAATATATATAATATTCAGATGGAAAGGAGAAACTATGAAAATCAGCTCAGGAAAATGGACTTTTTTATTCATAGTAGTTTTTTCCCTAGTTGCGGGGACGTTTATTGGAGAGCTTCTCGCCTCGTATTTTCCTGTTTTCGCAAAGGGATTTAATATCAGACTTTTCAACCAGGCTTCCGGTTCATGGCTAGTGGATTTGAATTTTTTAAAATTTAATCTGGGATTAGTCTTAAAGCTGAATTTAGGCAGCATCATTTTTCTCATCTTAAGCTTTATTGTATTCTATAAAAAGTAAAGGGGTTATGGATATGAAAAATATAATTTTGGCATCTACATCTACACGGAGAAAAGAGATCCTGGAAAATTTAGGTTTGGAATTTGAAGTTTTCAAAAGCGAAGTTGCAGAAAAAGTAGACAAATATCTGACCTTTGAAGAAAATGTTGAGAGGATAGCTTTGGAAAAGGCTCTGAAAGCTGCAGAAGAATTAAAAAATGAAGATTCATTGATTATTGCGGCTCACACCATGCTTATCCATGATACTTTAATTGGAATGCCTTCAACAGAGCAAGAAGCATTTGAAATACTTCAACAGCTCTCAGGAAAGGTTCATGAAATAATAACAGGTATATGCGTCTTTGACACAGGCGAAAATAGAGGTATGTTCACCAACAAAAAAACCAAGGTTAAATTCATGAGATTAAAAGACGATTTTATCAGAAGATATATCAATGAAGGGGAAACTTGGAAAAAAGCTGGGGCGTATTCTGTTCTTGGCAAGGGTGCATTGCTTATTGATGAGATCGAAGGTTGCTATACAAATGTCATGGGACTTCCTGTCAGCCTTTTGGGGGAGATGCTGGTGGAGTTTGATTTGAACATAATTTGATTTTGACCAAGCTGGAATAAGAAACATTTAGGGTATGTCAGAAATACATATTTAAAATAGAAACAAAGGGCCGCTTGAATAAGCGGCCTGTTTATGTTGACGGATTCAATAGAGGTTTTAAAATGTTTTTTTGTTTTTTAAGGCAGCTGCAAGCATAAATGTTGTATAATGGTTAAGACTTATTTTTGTGTGGTGTCATTTTGAAAGGAGAAAGAGTAACTTGGGAATATTTAGTAAAGCTTATATTGGTATTGATTTGGGGACTGCAAACACTTTGGTCGCAGTCAAGGGAAAGGGAATAATAATAAGGGAACCTTCCGTTGTAGCTATAGATAAAAATAAAAATCAAGTAATAGCAGTAGGAATAGAAGCAAAAAAAATGATAGGCAAGACGCCGGGAAATATTGTGGCTGTAAGGCCGTTGAAAGAGGGAGTAATAGCAGATTTCAATATAACGCAAAAGATGCTGAAATACTTTATGGGAAAGGCTATGAAAGGATTCAACATATCAAAGCCGAGAGTGCTTATAGGGATACCTTCGGATATAACTGAAGTTGAGAGAAAAGCTGTTATTGAAGCAGCGCAAATGTCGGGAGCAAAAGAAGTCGGACTTATCGAAGAAGCGTTGGCCACTGCTGTGGGCGCAGGATTGCCAGTCAATGAGCCTACAGGAAGCATGGTCGTGGATATTGGTGGAGGAACAACGGATATCGCCGTCATTTCTCTGGGTGGAATGGTCGTATCCAGCTCTATAAGAACAGGTGGCGATGATTTTGATGAAGCTATCATACAGTTCATAAGAAATACCCACAATTTGATGATCGGTGAAAAAACTGCTGAAATCATAAAGATGAAGGTAGCTGCGGCTTACGGATTTGACCCTGGAAATACTATTGAGATAAAAGGAAGAGACTTGGTTTCAGGTCTTCCGCGGACTGTGATTTTAGATGAAAAACAAGTGTTTCAAGCTATAGAGACTACGATTTACGACATTATAGATACTGTCAAGAGTGTACTTGAAAAGACGCCGCCGGAGCTGCTGTCTGATATAATAAACCTAGGAATAGCACTGACAGGTGGAGGAGCTATGCTTAAGGGGCTGGATGTCTTAATAAAAAGAGAAACGGGAGTGGATTGCTTTGTTGCAGAAGATCCGCTTGATTGTGTTGCAAAAGGAACAGAGATGGTACTGGAGCAAGGGTACATGAACATACTGTTTTCAAATGATTGATTGAAAGAAATTTAGCGAAAAGACTCAAGGAATCTCACGATTCCTTTTGTGCGTTGGTTTAGTAAAATAATTTTGGAGGGATTAGCCGTTGAAATGGTTTGGTGAGCATAAATTTGGCGTTTTAATTGGGCTGATTGTCGGAGTTTTGGTGTTGGGGATAGGCCTGACGTCAGGAGGCAGAGTCCATACGACTGCACCGGAAGGCCTGATAAGTTCGGGAGTAGGATCAATTAGCAGGATATTTTATTACTCATCTCAGTACGTCAATAATTTCTACGAGTTTATTTCGGATTTGAGTACCCTGAAAAGCAGAAATGAAGAATTGGAAGACTTATTGATAGAGTACAAGAGCAATTTGACCGACTATGAAAAGATGGTGCAGGAGAATAAAGAATTAAAAAGCCTTTTGGAATTTAAAGAAGAAAATGCTCAATACGAATATGTTTCTGCATCGGTGCTTTCAATAGATCCGGATTTGGGTTTTAGCGTCTTTGTGATCAACAGGGGAAGCAATGACGGAGTCGGAAACAACATGACTGTCATCTTAAAGGAAGGACTTGTAGGCAGGGTCGTGGAAGTATCGTCTTCAACCTCCAAGGTGCTTTCTATAATAGACAGAAACAGCATGTTCAACGGGGTATGCGTAAGGACGAGGGATTATGTAAGAATAACCGGTGATGACAATTACATGCTCAAGGGGTATGTGGATTCGGAAGCAGAAATCCAAGCGGGAGATATCATAACAACTTCAGGGCTTACGGGAAGCTTTAAAAAGGATATAGTAGTAGGAGAAGTAATTGAAGTTTTGACATCTCAGGGGAAGATGGAAAAGGAAGTCGTCATCGAACCTGCAGTAGAATTAGAAAAATTGAACAATGTATTGATTATTAAATAGTTGGTGATGATTTGAAAAGTATAGGATTGGTTTTGATTTTACTGTTTGAACTGATTTTGCAGGCTACGTTTTTTCAGTTTATGAGCATCAATGGTTATTATCCTGACCTGGTGCTCATAACGCTAGTGATAATAGGCGTTTTTTACGATAAGGAAGCGTCGTGGAAATACGGATTTATAATAGGCGTTCTAAGGGACATACTGTATGGAAGGGTGTTTGGAGTATATGCTCTTGGATATACTGTAACCATAATTGCCGTTAGCTGGATCGGAAAAAACATATTCAAGGAAAGCTTTGCATCACCCTTGCTTCTTTTTCCCGTAGGGACTGTAACCATTAATTCGCTTGTTTACATAATTCACTATTTGTTGAGAATGGCTGTGCCTGTCGAAGAGTATATAGCTAATTTTGGTTTGATGTATTGGATGCTTAACCTTGGGGTGCTTGCAATCATGTATTCGTTATTTAGAACGCTAAGGCAAAAAGGCATTCTATTAAAGATGTAGCAAATTATTAAAGGGCAAATATTGTACAAAGGTGATAAGATGATTATAAACGATAAAAAATTTAGGATGCCTTTTTTGTATGTGTTTCTTTTTGCTATGGTAGTGCTTTTCTTATTTAGGCTTGCTCAGCTGCAAATAGTAGAAGGAGAGTACTATCAGAGAATGGCTGATAGCAAGATGCTGCAAAGGATAACCGAAACAGCTCCAAGAGGCGGAATTTACACGACAGACGGTTATAATGTAGCAAAAAACCGAATAGGGTATTCTGTTGATTTAATATATGCGAATATGGACGAAGAGAAAAGGAATGAAGTTTTTTTAACGATATTCAATATACTTGATGATAATGACGAAAAATTTTCCGATGACTTTCCCATAGTGATCAATGGGGGAGACTTCTATTTTACCTATGAAAATGAAGCAAGAAAATGGAAGGAAGAAAATAATATCCCTGTAGGTTCTAGCGCACAGGAAACTTTGGATATATTAAGGGACAGGTACAACGTAAAAGAAGAGGTCAACGATCAGATAGCAATGCAGGCTATTGAAGAAGTTCACTTAGGTCAAAGCCTGCCTATAATCATGAGCGAGGGAGAGCTGCGCTTTAGGTATACTAGCCAGGAAGAGGCCTGGAAAAAATCTTACGGATTTAAGGAAGAGGATTTGGATTTAACAGCACAAGAATCCTTTGGCAAGCTTAGAGAAACCTTTAAGATCGATGAGTCTTATTCAGATTCAGATGCCAGAAAAATAATGCTTTTCAGGCAGATGCTTAAAAACCAAGGATTCAGATCATGGGAGCCTGTAGAAATTGCTAAAGACGTAAAACTAAAAACTGTATTGGAAATAGATTCGAGCATACATCTGCTCCCTGGCGTATCGGTAAATGCAAGGCCTATAAGGGAATATCCGTACGAAAACCTGGCATCCCACGTTATTGGATATATCGGAAAAGTCAATGAGACGGATGTATCAGAAAATGGATATAACATGAACGATATGAAAGGAATATCCGGGATCGAGTCGGCTTTTGAATCTTACCTTAAAGGAGAAGACGGGCTAAAGCTGACTGTAACGGATTATTTAGGAAGGCCTCAAGATGGATTTTCAGAAGAAGCAATCGAGCCGGTGCCCGGATCGGATGTTTATCTGACAATTGATTATGATCTGCAAAAGGTTGCAGAAGAAGCTTTGGCTCAGCAGATAAAAGAAATACGAAAAAACAACAGGGCGCCGAATGCCAGCTCGGGAGCAGTGGTGGTAATGGATATAAAGACCGGGGCGATTCTTGCCATGGCTAGCAACCCGGATTACGATCCTAACCTTTTTTCTACGGGAATAAGCAGCAGAGACTGGCAAAAGCTCAATGTTATAGTAGATGATCCTCTTTATCCCAAGCCTCTTTACAACAATGCTACCTTGACGGCGCTTCAACCTGGGTCTACGTTCAAGCCATTGATGGCAATTGCCGGACTGGAAAAAGGCGTCATCACAGAAACAAGCACGATTTACTGCAGAGGAGTTCATCCTGTATTTACGCAGTTCAGCTGTTTGGGACGGCATGGCAATGAGAATGTAAAAGAAGCAATCAGAGATTCATGTAACGTGTATTTTTATGAAACGGGCTACAGGCTTGGAGTGGACAACATCGAAGAATATGCCGCTGCATTTGGATTTGGAAGAAAAACCGGCCTTGAAATAGCAGAATCCGCAGGATATCTTGCTACCAAAGAAGACAAGAAACAGATATGGACTTACTCAGCATCAGATTACATCAGAAGAACTGTGGGTATAGAAGGTACTGAGATGATAATCAATACCGAAGGCGACGAGCAGCTGGTCTATAAGTCGTATGCAATAGCCAAGGAGCTGTTTCAAGAAGTTGATCAGGAGTCTTATAAGACATATGGCGATGTTTACAGAAAAGCCTCTGAAGTGCTTGGAAGATACAATATAAAGGAGACTAGATACCTTCATAAGCTGACTGAATATCTTCTTGCCGGCCGATGGGTCGCATCGGATACTATAAATGCTTCGATAGGTCAGGGAGGAAACTCTTTTACCCCAATACAGCTAGCCAGTTACATATCTACTTTGGTTAATGGGGGTAACAAAATGGAGGCATATCTTGTAGACAAGGTTATAGACTATGACGGAAAAACAGTATATCAACACAAACCTAATGTATTGGAAAAGGTTGATATTGACCAAAAGAATGTAGAAATCGTCAAGGAAGGCATGAAGATGGTGACCATGTACAGCACAGGAAGGACTGCATTTGCCGGATTTGATCATCAAAACATAGGCGTCGGGGGCAAGACCGGTACGGCACAGTACGGATCTGATTCTGTTGACAATACTGCATGGTTCGTAGCTTTTGCGCCTTATGAAGAGCCTGAAATAGCGGTAGTATCCATGATAGTTCAAGGAAAGACCAGTTCAAATTCAGTACCGGTGGCAAGAAAAGTAATAGATGCCTACTTCTATGACAACATGACTTATGAGGAGAGACAAGAAGAGGAAAGAAAACAGGCTGAAGAAAAAGAAAATCAAGAAGAATCCGATCAGTAAATCCAAATAACTCCAGGAGGGATATCTATGAAAAGCAAAGTGTACTTTATGGGATTATCCAATATGGGAAAAGGAAATAATTTTGTCAAAAAAATCGAGAAGTTATTTGAGGGTTCGGGGGCAGGAGAAATTTTGTCAGAAGGCGACTTGACGGCGATTAAACTTCATTTTGGCGAACCTGGAAACACTGCGTACATCCACCCGACTTTTGTTAGAAAAATAGTGGATAAAGTCAAGGAAAAAGATGCCAGCCCCTTCTTGACGGATTCAAACACATTGTATTTTGGGGGAAGGGACAACAGCGTAAATCACTTGAACTCGGCAATAAAGAATGGATTTGCATATGCAGTAGTGGACGCACCCTTGATAATTGCCGACGGACTGAGAGGAAAAAATACCGTTAAGATCAAGATAAACAAAAAGCACTTCGAGGATGTGCTCATAGCCGGTGAAATAAACCAAGCAGACTCAATGGTAGTTTTGTCCCACGTTAAAGGCCACGACTTGGCAGGATTTGGAGGCGCCATAAAGAATATCGCCATGGGCTGTGCTTCGGCAGCAGGAAAACAGCAGCAGCATTCCACCACAAAGCCCGTGATAGAAAGTTATTGCATCGGATGCAATAAATGCACTAAGTGGTGCCCGGTAAATGCCATAACAGTAGAGGAAAAACAAGCAAACATAGATTACATAAAATGCATCGGATGTGGTGAATGCATTGCCATGTGTCCCGTAAATGCCATTAAACCTCAGTGGAGCACTGATGAAAACAGTTTTCAAGAGAGGATGGTAGAATATGCTTACGGCGCAGTTGCCGACAAGATGAAAAACGACAAGGTGGTTTTTATGAATTTCGTCATAAATGTCACTCCGAATTGCGACTGCAAGGCTTGGAGCGATGCCCCGATAGTTCCTGACGTAGGAATACTTGTATCTAAGGATCCTGTGGCAATCGATAGGGCTTCATGTGACCTTATAAATCAGCAAGCAGGGAATGAAAATACCCTTTTAACCAGCAACCATGAAAAGGGAAAAGATAAATTTGCAGGGGTACAGGACCGAAATATAGATATAAATATTCAGTTTGATTACGGCAAAGAAATTGGTTTAGGAAATACTGACTACGAACTGATTAGGTTATAGATACGGATAAAATAATAAATGACAGGTGAGATTTATTGATAGAGCGATTTTTAATAAATAAATTTGTAAACAAGGACCAAGAAACGATTAAGTTAAGGGAAAGCTATGGCAAAATGAGCAGCGTGACAGGCATTGTGTGCAATATGGGGTTGTTTGCAGCAAAACTTGTTCTAGGCTTGATTTCAGGGAGCATTTCCCTTGTAGCTGACAGCATAAACAACTTGTCTGATGTGGGAACGAACATCGTTACCCTGGTAGGATTTAAAATGTCTGTCAAACCTGCTGATAAGGAGCATCCCTTTGGTCATGGGAGAACCGAATATATTTCTGCTTTTGCGGTTTCATTTGTCATATTGCTTTTGGGTTATGAGCTTCTTAAAACATCTTTTGAGAGGATAATAAATCCTGTAGAGGTAAACATCAATTTGATGTCCGGAATAATTATACTCCTTACCATAGGAGTAAAGATATGGTTGGCGAAATTTTACATGAGAATTTCAAGGAAGATTAATTCTCAGGCGCTTGAAGCTGCATCTATAGACAGCAGAAATGATGTGCTGGCAACTTCTACAGTTTTGCTGTCATTTATTATAATCTGGATCAGCGGCATTAACATCGATGGATTTATCGGGCTTATAGTAGCGGCATTTATAATATACAATGGGATACAGTTTGTCAAAGAAGCGATGGACACGTTGATCGGCGTTCAGCCTGATGGAGCGCTTATCGAAAGCATACATGATTATATAGAAGAATTTGACGGCGTCATGAGCCTTCATGACGTGATTGTCCATGACTACGGTCCGGTATCCAAGATGGCAAGCGCCCACGTAGAGATATCTGCAGATTTCAGCTTGGTAGTAGCCCACGAAATTGTAGACAGGATCGAAAGGGATATATACGAGGACATGGGGATATCATTGGTAGTTCATATAGATCCGGTAGAAGATGATTGCGAGACAAGCTCTCAGATAAAGGACGATATAGAGGCTTATCTGGGAGACGATGCCAAGATAAAAGGGATACATGACTTTAGGATACTGCCAAAAGAAAACGTTGTAATATTTGACTTGTTCTTGCCAGAGGATTTTGATGAAGATACGGATCGGGTAAGGGCGAAGATGGTAAAAAACCTTAAAGAGAAATACGATTATAAATTCCTGATAAACATACGCAAGGAAAAGCATTATATGTGATTAAAATGGAATTGAAATAAAAAGTTGTAAATTCGATCGGCTTATGGTATAATGAATCTTGTTGACGCGGGGTGGAGCAGCTGGCAGCTCGTCGGGCTCATAACCCGGAGGTCGCAGGTTCGAATCCTGTCCCCGCAACCATAAATGCATATTAAGACCTGTATTGAAAGATTTTCATTCATGCAGGTCTTTTCTGTTTTTTTGTCTTCTATTTAAATTTATTAAACATTTTAAGATCTATTTATAAGTCTTAAGGATTTCTTAAAGACACTTCATTTGATTGACACGGACTTACATCTAAATTAAAATTAAAATGACCGACCAGT
>DMAW01000153.1 GCA_003446375.1 Eubacteriaceae bacterium
TATCCAGTATTTGCTTTTATATTGCCTTGCTACTCTTATTCACACTGTGGGTATATTTTTTTATTGCTATATTGCAAAACATTCTGATATGGTATAATAAAGGCGAATGTAAGAATAAGAAGCTTAATAATATCAAAAAAGCAAAAAAGTTTAGAAAGCGGGTATTATAAACAAAAATACAAGGTTAGATCTATATACATTGTATGAATTTAACAGATAAAAAGGTTGAGTCATCTACAATAAAAATTATCATACATACAAGCTAAAAACTAACCTAAGATGAATACTTGTCTGGTGATAGGGCTATGTGGACATAAATATTATTTCCTTTTATAGGATGAGTACAAATATTTTAGGGAAGACAAATAACTTTTTAGTTACATTTACTGATATAACAGCGGAATACAATATGATGCAAAAATTGCGAAGTAGTCAAAATGAAGTGGAAACGGCATTTTCGATCATGCTTCCTGACCAGCGTATAGAGGCACGGCTGAAATCTGTTCCAGAGTATATGGATGAGTACGACGAAAGTACAGGCATGGTGAAGATAACCGGTGTAATCAGAAATGGTGGTTTCAGGCACGTCGTAAACATGCTTAAATTAATTGCAGATGCTTTTAGACAAGGTCTGATGGAATTGCCGGGGATGGATAAGAATGCACTTGTAGAGGCAGCTATTCTGCATGATATTGGGAAAGTACAGCCGGAGTTGAAGATAGGAGATATAGTAAATCCGAAAGAAGTGTTTGAAAAGGGTTATTTTCATGCATTTCGAAGCGCTGATTTAAGCAAGGCGTTATATAATATAGACGATAAGGTGTATTATTTGATAAAGTATCATCATCATCTTGAAAACGAACTGCCGTCCGACTTCCCTGAGGTTCTATTGCCAATGTACAGATTTTTCAGATTAATTGATGGCCTTTCAGCTGGAATTACTCGCAGAGGTTCTAAAGTATTGATGAAGATAAACGGCACCAGAATTTATGTGAAGGAAGAAAGTAGTTTCCGATCTTACAATCAGGAAATTGAAATGGACATTTACACTGGATTTTTCAATAGCAGAAAGAATCATTATCATAAAAGCTGGTAGGCTTTAAACACCCAAGCCATTAGTAACAATATCAAGAGATAATTGTTTAGCTTTGTTTTTCATAGGATTTCCTCCGTTTCGTTTTTGTGTTTGTCATATATAGGAATTCTACAAAAGCGTGGGAATTCCTTTGAAAATATATAGCAGAACCCCTGAATTTATGAGGGTTTTGGGGTTCTGCAAGAACCTAAATGTTAAAATAAAGAACGTGGAATTTATAAATGTTAAGCTTCCAGAGGAAATTGTTCGTGAGGAATATTTAGGGAATTTCGACCAAGCAAATCACCTCATTGAAAGATGGCTGGAAAGAAGACTTCCAAATGACCTTAGAATGAGATTAATTTTTGAAAAGGAACGAGTAAAAAGGCTTTTAAAGAATTATCATTATGATGAGGAGACAGCTATTAACAAAGCAAGAGAGCTTATAGATAATTTTACAAATGAAGAATTTTATACTTTGCGTGATAAAGGATTTTTAGATTACATTATGGTTGATGGAAAAAGAATGTATGAGGAAAGATTTGTTCAGAATATTGCTTATGCGATTCCGGATTACCAGAAAAGGATGAAAAAAGACAAAAGTAGAGAAGAGTCACGAAATCTTAATGACAATAGGTTAGGAGAACTTCTGAATGGTGATAAGCCGAAAGAATATAAGGTTCGTGCTAAAATTTCTCTAAAAATTGTAGAAGACATCGAGGAAGAGAAAGTGAAAGTTTGGTTACCATTTCCAAAAGAAGAATTTCAGCAGAAAGATGTAAAACTTGTTTCAGCAAGTCATGAAAAGTATTTTTTAGCATCTTCCGATATCCCTCAAAGAACAATCTATTTTGAAGGTAAAAAAGAAAATGAATATTTTGTAGAATTCGAATATGTTATAAAAGAATGGGTAAATACAGTTGTTCCAGCAAATACTGAAGAAATAAATAATTATGACTTTTTATCAGAGGAGCCGCCTCATATAATTTTTACACCATATTTAAAGAAACTTGCTAAAGAAATAGTAGGAGATGAGAAAAACCCCTATCTAAAAGCAAAGAAGATATATGATTGGATAACCTTAAATGTTAACTACTCTTATGTACATCCTTATGCATTATATGAAAATATTCCTGAATTTGTCGCATGTAATTTAAAAGGAGACTGTGGATTTCAAGCGCTCCTCTTTATAACTCTTTGCAGGATTGTAGGTATTCCTGCCAGATGGCAATCCGGCTGGTATATAACCCCATTCCTAGCGTCACCGCATGATTGGGCATTATTCTTTATACCACCTTATGGATGGCTTCCTGCCGATCTATCTTTTGGTGGGCGTTATAAAAACAATCAAGAATTAAGAGAATTCTATTTTGGTAATCTTGATGCATTTAGAATGGTGGCAAATTCTGATTTTATGAAAGACTTTACACCTAAGAAAGTATTCTGGCGTAATGATCCTTATGATAATCAGGTTGGTGAAGCAGAAACAGAGCATAAAAATATTTATGATTTTAAATATGAGATTCAAGTATTAGATTTTAAAGAAATACGGAGGTAGAGAAAATGGGAAAAATTCAATATGCAGTGCTTGATGCTTTTTCAGAAGAAATAGGAATTCCTGTTTATCAGATATTAGGTGGTGCAAAGGATAAAATTGAAACGGATAAAACAGTAGGAATAGATAGTTTTAAGAATCGTATAGAGGAAGCAAAATCTATATATAATGAGGGCTTTAGGGTTATAAAAATCAAGGTTGGTGAAAACTTAGCAGAAGATATTGAAGTTATGGAATCAATTTTTGAGGTAACAAAAGGAGCAAAATATATTGTTGATGCAAATATGGGATATACTCATAAGCAAGCAGTTGAATTTGTCAAAAAGGTATACAATATGGGAATTGATATATCAGTATTTGAGCAGCCTGTTACAGCAAACAATATAAATGGCTTAAAATTTGTTAGGTTTAATTCTCCATTTCCTGTAGCAGCAGATGAAAGTAAAAATCCGAATCAAAAGGCGCACCTCTGCTTATTTTCGCAGACGTGCACCTTTTGTATTTGGCAGTATATGTAGTGCAGCTTTACGGCAAATAATGAGATACAGTGACATTTTCGCAATTGTAGCCCAAGTTTCTGCTGACTTCTCTTACGGCTTCTCTGTCCTCTTTATCTCTTGAGCCTTTTTTGTTTGTATTCTTCATTATATTTTCTTTGTCCCTTTGGCATTTTATAGACACTTTCTCTCTTTACATCATCAAAATTCTTTGTCAAGAGTTGGGGTAGGTATTTTCTGAATGCCTGCCCTTACTTTTTAGATCAGAACATAATGTAATTATTAGCAATTTTATACATTAAATGTAAATAACTTCATTATACTCTAGCCCTCATTTGATAAAGAGGCT
>DMAW01000062.1 GCA_003446375.1 Eubacteriaceae bacterium
TTATTAGTTTCGCAATTACCTAATAGTATTAATATTTTTTTACTTCTTTTGTACCAGGTGAAGGGCAAAGCCTCCAAAATCGTCCTTCATGTATACTGCAACAAGATTGCCTTTTCCGTCTAGTTTTGCTGTATCCATGTCAAATTCAAAACCCTTTGACTCTAGGTATGCTACCGCTCTGTCAATGTAGTTTGTCTTTATCGCAATATGTCCTTTTTCTCCAAGGTAAGGCTTTTTCATCACTTCAATATAATCTGCCGCAAAAACAGAGCTGTTTCCAGCTTTCTTTTCAAATCCGAATAAAATCTCAAATTTAGATGCTATTCTTTCCGCTTCAGCTTCGTCGCTACCGTTTATGCCTACGTGCCCAAGCTCAAAACCTAGCATCTCATTTACAGCTTTTCTTGTTATAGTCTTGATCTCGTCAAATTTACCTGCATTTATTAGATCGGCGCTTACCATCCAGCTTCCGCCGCAAGCAACTATTTTAGGGAAATCCAGGTAGCTTTTAAGGTTCTTCTCGTTCACTCCCCCGGTTGGCATAAACTTAACGTTAACGTAAGCCGCCGCCATAGCCTTGATCATCGCCAAGCCGCCAGCCGCTTCAGCCGGGAAAAACTTGACTACATCAAGCCCCAGTGAAAGAGCCTGTTCTACGTTGCTTGGGTTTGCACATCCCGGTACTACAAGGATATTCTTTTGTATGCAGTACTTTACAATCTCAGGGTTTAATCCCGGGCTTACAATAAATGTAGCTCCTGCTTCGATGGCATCGTCAACCTGCTCTTTTGTAAGCACTGTTCCCGCGCCTATAAGCATCTGAGGATAAGCATCTGACATTGCTTTTATGGAATCTTTTGCTGCTGCTGTACGGAAAGTAACTTCTGCACATGGTAGCCCGCCATCGATCAATGCTTTTGCCAAAGGCAGGGCATCTTCCACTCTGTCAAGCTTGACTACGGGCACTATCCCGATTTGTTGTATTTTTTTTAGCACTTCGTTCATAAATTCAACCTCCATATCGTTTCACATTACAGAACACCGTTTCTTATTTCTCTGTATCCATTATAAAACCTTGCTTTTAAGAAGTCAATCATAAAAGATTTTATTTTGATACCCCAAATTAAAACAGCACTTTTTGCAAGTTTTAAAGCAACAATAACATATCATGCCGCCATCGACTTTGATAACATGAAACCAAGAAACATTGCAGCCACCTAATTCTCAAAAGGAGGAAAAAAATTGATAGAAAATTTTATGTTAAAAAACGATACCGCCGTCAGGCTATATGAAAAATACGCCAAAAACGCGCCTGTATACGATTACCATTGCCACCTTTCGGCCAAGGAGATATACGAAGATGCACCCTTCGAAAATATATCTTCCATCTGGCTGGATCATGACCATTACAAGTGGAGAGCCATGCGCTTTGCCGGAGTTTCTGAAGACTTGGTAACAGGCAACTTTGATCCTTTGGACAAATTCAATGCATGGGCAAAAGTATGCGGCAGGCTGATAGGAAGTCCTTTATATCACTGGGCTAATATGGAGCTTGAAGCCTACTTTGGAATTGAAGACATATTAAATGAGGACAACAGCACCGAAATATACAATTACTGCAACAAGGTAATAAAAAGCGAGTCACTCTCACCGGTTAAAATGATAGAAGCATCAAACGTTAAGCTTATATGCACTACCGATGATCCCATTGATGATTTGGAGTATCATAAAAAGCTTGCTAAAAAGGACCTGTCTTTCAAAGTCCTTCCCACTTTCAGACCGGACAAGGTTTTTAAACTAGCGGACTCAGGATATAAGGACTATATATCAGGCCTTGAGAAAGCTGTCGGGATGGAAATTGATTCATTCGCTTCTTTAAAAGAGGCTCTTAAAAACAGGGTAGATTACTTTGCAGAAGCTGGCTGCCTTCTTTCCGATCACTCTTTGGAAAGCCTGGCATCTACTACACAAACGGACGCTGAAGTGGACGGTATATTTAAAAAAGCTCTCTCGGGAGAAACGGTCTCTGCGGAGGAAGGGGAAAAGTTCAAAAACCAGACTCTCATCTTCCTGTCAAATGCATACAGCCAAAAAAACTGGGTCATGCAGATACACATTGGGGCTCTAAGAAACAACAATGAAAAAATGTTCGAAAAAACAGGTCCTGACAGCGGTTTTGACGTGATGAACGATTTTCCGGTGGCTCTTCCGCTCTCAGACATGCTAAAGAGCTTTAACAGATTTGGTACGATGCCAAAGATCGTATTATACACCTTAAACGACAAAGACAATTTAGTCTTAAGCACTCTGCCCCACTGTTTTTCTGAAGAAAGCACTCCTGGAAAGATCCAATTTGGAGCGCCATGGTGGTTCAATGACCACAAAGACGGATTCTACAAGCACTTTACCTCTCTTGGAAACCAAGGCATGCTTGCAGACTTTATCGGAATGCTTACTGATTCAAGAAGCTTTTTGTCCTATGTAAGACACGACTATTTTAGAAGGATCTTATGCGACTTCATCGGCAACCTCGTTGAAGAAGGGGAGTTTGAAGACAATGATAAGATCTTGGGACAAATTGTGGAAGGAATTTGCTATAAAAATATTAAAAATTATTTAGGAGTTGAGTAAAAATGAAACTTTCATTCAGATGGTACGGGTATGATGACCCGGTAAAAATCGAGTATATCAGACAGATCCCAACTATGGATTCAATCGTTACGGCAATCTATGACGTGCCCGTAGGTGAAATCTGGCCGGTGGACAACATTAAAAAGCTTCAAAAAACCGTAGCAGAAAACGGACTTAACTTTGACGTTATAGAAAGCGTTCCTGTTCACGAGGACATAAAGCTAGGTCTTGAAACAAGAGACAAATACATTGAAAACTACAAAGAAAACATCAGAAACCTGGGAAAAGCAGGGGTTAAGGTAATTTGCTACAACTTCATGCCTGTATTCGACTGGACAAGGACAGAGCTTAACAAGGTGCTTGAAGACGGTTCAACAGCCCTTGTCTACTACAAAGAGCACGTAGAAAAGATGGATCCCCTGACAGGAGAGCTTTCTCTTCCGGGCTGGGATTCAAGCTACACAAAGGAAAGCCTGGCTGAAATTTTTGCCCAGTATGATAAAATCGACGAGGAAGACCTTTGGAACAACCTGGAGTATTTCCTAAAGGAGATCATACCCATTGCCGAAGAATCCGGAGTCAAGATGGCAATCCACCCCGACGATCCACCATACCCGATTTTTGGACTTCCTAGAATCATAACAAACGAAAAGAACCTAGATAGATTCTTAAAGCTTTACGACAGCGAATACAACGGACTTACATTCTGTACAGGTTCCTTAGGAAGCGGATCTTTCAACAACATCCCTGAGATGATCGGAAAATACGCTGCAATGAACAGGATACACTTTATGCACATAAGAAACGTTAAGCTTCTCGACGACGGCGTAAGCTTTGAAGAGAGCGCTCACCCCTCAAGATACGGTTCTCTTGATATTGTAGAGATAATAAAGCAGCTTTACGTAAACGGTTTTGACGGCTACATCAGACCTGACCACGGAAGGATGATCTGGGGAGAAACAGGCCGACCAGGATACGGGCTATACGACAGAGCTCTCGGCGCTACATACATCGCCGGAATATGGGAAGCCTTAGAAAAAACATATAAGGAGTGCAAATAATATGAAATTACCTATAAACGTTAATTTAAAAGACAAAGTATGTGTCGTCACAGGTGGCGGCGGAGTGCTTGGTGGTCAATGGGCATCAGCACTTAGCGCTTCTGGCGCCAAAGTGGCTATCCTCGACAGAGATCTCGAGCTTGCACAAAAGAAAGCTGATGAGCTTAACGCTGCCGGGGGAACGGCAATCGGCGTTCAGGCTGACGTTCTTAAAAAAGAAAGCCTTCAGGCAGCTCACGAAGAAGTCCTTTCAAAGCTTGGAAAGTGCGACCTTCTTCTAAACGGAGCTGGTGGAAACCACCCAAAAGGAACGACCACGAAAGAGTATCTCTACGAAGAAGATCTTGCCGAAGAAAATAAAGATCTAATTACTTTCTTCGATCTTGACGAAACCGGCATTAGATTCGTGTTCGATCTTAACTTCTTGGGAACCTTGCTTCCATGCCAGGAATTTGCAAAAGACATGATTGGAAGAAAAGGCTGCTCAATAATCAACGTTTCATCTATGAACGCCTTCACTCCACTGACAAAGATACCTGCGTATTCAGGAGCCAAAGCAGCCATATCAAACTTTACACAGTGGCTAGCAGTGCATATGTCCAAGGTAGGCATAAGGGTTAACGCCATAGCTCCAGGGTTTTTCGTCACAGCTCAAAACCAGGCGCTTCTTTACAACGAAGACGGCACTCCTACTCCAAGGACAGACAAAATCCTTGGCGCTACTCCAATGGATCGTTTCGGCGAGCCGGAAGAACTTTTAGGAGCCCTGCTGTTCTTGGCATCTGAAGAAGCATCCGGCTTTGTAAACGGCGTCGTCCTACCAGTAGATGGAGGATTTTCAGCCTACTCAGGAGTGTAAGGAGGTGCGGCATGAAAACCGCAATATCTGATTTTATTAAAAGCAAAGACTTCTTGGTATGCGTAGACTCTGACGGATGTGCGATAGATACCATGGACATAAAGCATCAAGCATGCTTTGGACCTGCAGTGATAGATGTCTGGCCTAAGATAGAGGAAATAAAAATAGAATTCTTGGATCTGTGGAACCATATAAACCTATATTCCCAAACAAGGGGAATCAACCGGTTCAAGGGCCTCGTGATGTCCTTTGAAGCCTTGCAGGCTAAAGGCTATGAAGTTGAAGATTTTTCTTCAGTAAAAAGTTGGGTGGAAGGGGCAAAGTCCCTTTCCAACCCGGCATTAAAAGAAGAAATCCATAAGAATGAAGACCCTCAGCTAATAAAGGCTCTTAAATGGAGCAACAGGGTAAACGAGCTTATAGACTCACTAGGAGATGTAGACAGACCTTTTGAAAATGTCAAGGAAGGATTAGCTTCGGCACATGAATATGCCGACATAGCAATCGTGTCTTCCGCTAATACCAATGCGGTTGCTCACGAATGGTCAAAGCACGGTTTAAGCCAGTTCGTAGAAGTACTCTGCGGTCAGGAAGCCGGTAGCAAGTCCTATTGCATCAGCGCATTAAAAGAGTCTGGAAAATACCCCACAGAAAAAGTCTTGATGATTGGTGATGCACCAGGGGATCTACAGGCAGCAAAAGACAACGGCGTTTTCTTCTATCCCATAATCCCGGGGAAAGAATCCGAATCCTGGATAAGGTTTAAGGAAGAAGCTCTAGAATCCTTTCTTTCCGAAAAGTACAAGGGGGAATATCAAGAAATGCTCATAAACGAGTATGAAGATTCTCTTAAATAACAACAGCCTCGTTCTTTGAATTTCAAAGAACGAGGCTGTTGTTTGTTATTGTCAATTTAATTTAAACCAGTCTTCATAACCCATCTTGATCAGGTTGTCTCTTGACGTCTTCAGGCAGTCAAAGGGATCTTTGCCATACTGGTCATCTTGTTCGATTAGGAAATACTTGCTGCCGCTTTCTAGTCCAGCCTGGATTATCCCTAGCATATCTAAGTTTCCTTCTCCTACTTCTGCAAATTCTACCACACCTGTAAATTTAGCCATAAACTCCTTCATATCAAACCCTTTCGAAAAGTCGATTTCCAGCTTGCCTATTTTATAGTCTTTTAGGTGCAGAAGGGTTACCCTTCCATCAAAGCTTTTGATGACCTCTACCGGATTCATTCCACCTCTTTGTATCCAGTGAACGTCAAGTTCAAATCCTAGGTATTTCGTATTGTTCTTTATTATTTCTAGGAGAGTCTCTCCGTCGTATCTTTCGAACTCAACGTGGTGGTTGTGGTAATAAAGCTTGATTCCATGCTCCGCAAGCTTTTTGCCATAACCATCGGCTATCTTTACAAATTCCAGAGCCTTTTCACGGCTTCCCATGAGTGTCATCGGAAGCATCCCTATCCTTATGTAGTTGCAACCCAGCGTCTTGCAATCTGACACTATCTTGTCAAAATCCGTTGATAGATACTCCCCAGGCATTCCAGGAAACATCGGCTCAATCGACGCAGATAAGGCTGCTATCTTAATATTGAATTCCTCACAGGATTTTTTTAAATCCTGAACGTTTTCGGGCGTCATGGGAATCTGGCTGACTTCGACGCAATGATATCCCATACTGCTTAGCTTTTCCATTACGTTTCGTACGCCCATCTCCTCGACTTTTTCCTTGAGCATCATCATTTGAACGCCTATTAATCCTTTATTCATGTAATTTCCTCCAATTTTATCTCTTTGTTTTCACTTGACGATCGCTTAATAGCTTCTATAAGCTTCATGGAATCTATGCCTTCTTCTATTTTTATATAGTCATCGCTATCTTCTTCGATTGCCCTGTAAAACTTATTTATTAGCTTTTTGTGGCTGGCACCGTAGTAGAATTTCGATCCCGATAGCTTTATGTTTTCGGCTATCAAATCCATGGCATTTCCGTCAGTCCTGTAAAGTTTATCTCCTTTTATGGTGAATCTTGCCTTTTCAAACAGGACCTCGATTTCGATGCTTGAATTTTCTATATTTGCATTGGTTGAAAAAAACATCCCCCTTGCACCGTTTTTAAATTTCATATTAGCTACTGCCGTATCTTCAACTTCAACTCTATAGTCTAAAAGACTCGATACGCTACCCTTAACCCACTCAATCTCGCCACCGATCAGCTGCATGATGTCAAGGGTATGTATGCCTTGGTTGATCATGACTCCTCCCCCAGCAGTTTCGAGTTTGCCTCGCCAGGGTTTTTCATCAAAGTAGGATTTTGGCCTGTGCCATGCCACCAGTCCTTTGATTCCTTTTATCTCTCCGTAGTTTTTTGTACGTGCGATTTCCATTAGCTTTTCGGTGGTTTCGTTCACACGATTTTGAAGGCATATACCTAGTTTTGCTTGGCTATTATTGGCAGCTTCAAGTATGTCTTTGCAATCATCGATATTAAGCCCCAGGGGCTTTTCCATGAAGACGTTAAGGCCTTTTTCTACGCAGTAAACAGATACAGGCACATGCAAGTGATGAGGAAGACAGATATGTACGCAGTCTAGCTCTTCCTTATCCATCATTTCCTTGTAGTCGGTGTAAAATGCAGCTTCTTTAAATACCGCCTTCTTGCTTTCATCTATATCGCATGCGGCTATTATTTTGACATTTTTGGTTTTGTTAAGAGCTTCAATATGTATTGGAGCTATATCTCCCATACCGATAATCCCTGTCTTAATCATATTTATTCTCCTCGCTTAAAGAGCAGCGCTACCCTCTAGTTGGAAACTTGCCCTCTTCTTCGATCCTCTTGTTAAGCTCATCTAAATAGAGCTCTTGATCTACTGGGATTTCAACTTCCTTGCCTAGCCAACCTGATAGAAGTATGGCATTTGCAAGCTCCACTCCTTTGATTCCTTCGCTTCCCGGTGCTAAAAGCGGCGTTCCATGGACAATCGCTTTTGCAAAGTCTTCCATTACCGTTACATGCTGCACTCCCCAGCCATCGGTATTTTCTATCACTTCTTCATCAAAGAGCTTGCCTTCTCCTCTTCCTTGCACAAGCATAGCCACATCCATCATGCTCATAGTTTCATTCATTTCTTTTTCACTTTTAGTTAATCTATAAATCGTGGCTTTCTTGCTGTCTTCAACCACTATCTTTCCATTGTCGAAATCTATTTCAAATCGGTCGGTTCCAATCGGGTCATGGGTGCATGTTACAAAAGTTCCTGTAGCACCGTTTCCGTAGTCCACAACAGCAGTGACGTCATTTTCTACCCTTATATCTCTGTGGCTTCCATACTTTACGTTAGCATAAACCTTTTTAGGCATACCGCAGATCCACTGCCAAAGGTCAAGCTGATGAGGTGCCTGATTTACTAGGACTCCTCCGCCTTCTCCGCCCCATGTAGCTCTCCAACTGCTTTGATCATAATAAGTCTGGGGTCTCCACCAGCTGTTTATTATCCAGCTAGTTCTTCTTATCTCACCAAGCTCTTTGCTGTCTACTATTTCTTTTATCTTTTGATAGAGTTTATTTGTCCTCTGATTAAACATTATCCCAAAGACAAGATCCGGCTTTGTGTCAGCATAATCATTCATCTCTTTTACTTGCTTTGTATATACTCCAGCCGGCTTTTCTCCAAGAACATGGATTCCCTTGCTTAGAGCATAAATAGCCATTTCGGTGTGCAGGTAATGTGGCACAGTCGTAATAATTGCATCTATTTTGCCGCTTTCGATCATCTCCTTGTAATCACCATAAAATGCCACTTCAGGGAATTCGTTTCTGCATTTTTTTTCAACTTCAGTGTCTATGTCGCATAACGCTCCCAATTCCATGTGCTCAGGCTTCTTGGCAATTATGCCTCCAAATCCCGGCTTTCCTGTCAAAAACGCCGCGTAGGCACCACCTTGAGCACCTATTCCGATTAAACCTACTCTAACTTTTTTCATTATAAAATCTCCTCAAATGTATTATTTGCGTCTAGACGCAATCGCGTTTCTATCCGATCATCATAGAATATCATTTAGTATCTCTATGAGGGTATCGTGTTGAAGCTTGAAGCCTTCATAATTTGTCATATCGCTTTTTGCTTTTATCACATCTTGAGCATCCTTTATTTCAAGGTCTTTAAGGGAATCAAACAAAACCAGGTGAGGCTCCAATGTCAAAAAACCCTTGTAGCCGCTATTTATAAACTCTGCCAATAGCTCTGGGATCTTTCCGTCCCCAGTTCCACAGAGCACGTTTTCGCTATCCGTATAAACTGCATCTTTGATGTGTATGTAGTCTATGTAATCTCTTAATATATCGTAACATTCTTTTGTATCTTCGCCGCACTGGACAAAGTTCGCAAAATCAAATATGCCTCTAAATACCAGAGAATCGACTTCGTCAAATAGATCTTTGCACCTTGCCGCTGTATCTCCGAATATATCCTTTTCGTTTTCATGAAGCAGTACTACGTGGTGTTTTTCTGCAATTTCAGCAAACTCTTTTATTTTTCTTATTACTGTTTTTTTGTATCTATTAGGATCTTCCCCTTCAGGGATATAGAAGCTAAACACTCTGATGTAGCTGCAGCCCAGCTCATTACATGCCCTGCACAAAGTCTCAAGAACCTTTTTTTGCTTTTCAAATCCTTCTTCATCCGACACTTCCACTTTACCAATTGGAGATCCTATGGATGAAACTTTAATACCTGCTTTTTTAAGCCTTGGAAGGATGGATTCTTTTATTTCCTCCAAGGTATGCTCTCCGATATTCTTTCCGTCCACTCCCCTTAATGAGATATACTCCATGCCTATTTGTGCGACGCTTTTAAGCTGTTCGTCAAAATCGTTTGATATCTCATCAGAAAAACCCGAAATCATTAACTCTTTATGCACTGCACTCTTCCTTTCTTAACGCCTAACAGGATGAATTAAATTCATCCTGTTAGATATAGTCTGCTTGCATATTATTTTATCAGTTGCTAAGTCCCGCTTCCATTTTCTTATCATGTATTGATTGCTGGATTTCTTCCATCCGCTGTCCGTCAAGCTCGTAGAATCTCATTGCTACAAGGGATGCAAGCCATCCAAGTACCGGAAGCCCTATGAACAGGAACATACCTACCCAGAAAAGCCCTGGTGAAGCCGGTGTATCAACTTCCGGAAATGCATCTCTAAATCCTATTAGTGCTACTGTAAATCCTACAAAAGTTGCAGATAGAGAAGATACAAGCTTATCTACGAAGCTAAATATGGTTCCGATCATGCCTGGAATATATCTTCCGGATTTATATGTCTCATAGTCAGAACAGTCTGCAATCATTGGTATAACGATGTTTCCGCCTACTGCAGATACCCCTGTTATAAGAGATAGCAATGCCAAGAACACAAAAGTATTTGTATTGAAATTTACCAAGGATATTGTAGTCATATCTATCATTCTTAGGAATATGAAGAACACTGCGCTTAGTGCGATGCAAATCCAAGTTGCGGCAACATAAGCTTTTTTGATTCCCATCTTCCTAGCATAGCCTATTCCGATGAATGTGATTATTATTGTAGCCGGAGTAGTTATAAGCATTAACTGTCCTGAAAGTGCGTAATTGCTCATCAGTATCCCGTAAATTATTACAGATACAACTGCATTTTGCCTTGTGGTCATTGCAAGCTTGTCCGTAGCAGCTGAAACTACAAGCATCTGAAGAGGTCTATTGCCCTTTAAAATCGGCCAGTACTCACTAAACTTAACTGGTTTGTCCCCAGGGATTCCCCAGTTTTCTTCAACGTCTTTAGACGATATGGCCATTACTGCAAGCAATGTGAAGACTGCGGATGTAATGATAGCGATTACCGTAAATTCGTTAAAAAAGCTTAGTGTAAACCCACCGTGCTTAGGTACCAAATAAACTGCTACAAAATTTTGAAGACCGATAAAAAGCGCCGAGTTATAAAGTGCATCAAAGAGTGAAAACATGGGTCTTTGCTTAGGATCATTCGTAAGAGCCGTCTGAGCCGCTCTGGTACATGTTGTCTGGAATGAATATCCTATGATATATATACCATACATGAGCACAAAATAAATGAATCTTAATCCTTCAGGAACCAAATGCGTGGTCCTGAATATAACTAGAGTCAAAATAGCAAGGATCACATTTCCCAAAATCATAAATGGCCTGAACTTACCAAACTTAGTCTTGGTTCTGTCAATGATAAAGCCTATAATCGGATCTGTAAATCCATCCCATACTCTCATAAAAGTAAGAACTGTGCTTACTGCTACGACCACGAGCCCTGCCACCCCCGTAGCGTAATATGCTATGAACATGAATGCAAACATATAAAGGTTTGTGGCTGTATTGTTTAATGCGAATAATGCAATCTGCCACGTTTTTGCTTGGTTATGAACTACTTGGTTTTTCTTCGTTTCCATATTGACCTCCAAAATCTTTTTATCTTAATCTTTAATCAGATCAGCTGATGACTAAAGTTTATCAGATACCGTTTACAAACAGTTTGTAATTATTGCTTATAAACTTGCAAAAAATGCTATAAGTAATTTTTATTATATTTAGATTTTTATGTCTTTTATGTAATTTAAAGGCGCTTAATTCAAAGCTATTTTCAGCTAGATTCTGCGCCTGTCCTTTAAGCATCTTTATTTTTCATGATTTTGTAGAACTGTTTAGGCGTTATTCCGTATTCTTGCTTGAAAGCCCTAAAGAAGTTGGAATAATCGCCAAATCCGCATTTGATATATACATCTGTTATAGAATCGTTTTGCAATATATGCTCTTTAGCTTGTATCAGCCGCTTTAGCTTAATGAATTTATGTATTGAGACATTCGTGTACTTCTTAAATTCTCTTGAAAGGTGATATTTGCTCAAATAGAATTTTTCAGCAAGAAAATCTATCGGAAGCTCCTCGCAGATATTTTCTTCTATATAATCTATCATCTCGTCAATCAATGCACTTTTTTTCGTTTCATTATCGTAGACTTGTTTTTCGTCCACAGCAAGGTTATTGATTTTTACCATTAACTCTGTTATATATGCATTTGCAAGTAGGTCTTTTCCTATTCCTTTAAACTTATCCAGCTCAAGAAGCTTGTGAAAAAGACTTTCTATGTCTCTTTGAATGTCAAAATCGATATTGATTATAGTCTTTTTATTTTCGGACTCAAAGCAATTTGCTATATCGGTATTTTCTGATGACAATCCTTTAAGAAACTCTTTGTTTATCCAAAGCACTATTCTTTCATAGTTCTTTTCGCATTTGTTGATTTGAGCCTGGTGGAGCTCGGTAGTATTTATTAAAACCAAGTCGCCAGGCTTTAGTTTATAAATCTCTCCCTCAATGTAATACTCTACATCACCTGAAAGAAAAAAATATATCTCATAAAAATCATGATGATGCAATTTTACATTTCGTATGGTTTTGTCCATGTAGTGGTATATCTCGTAATTGCTGCTTAACATGTGCTGTCTAGTCATATGTTGTCGAGCCGAATCTTTTTTCACGATATTCCCTCCATGTATTCCTTTTCATTTGTCTTTATTGTACATCATTAATACACAATGTTTTATTCAATTTTTGCGTTTTTTATCACTATTTTTGCAGACTGGTTTAATCAATGTGTAAAGTTTGATCGCATAATAAATATGGCATAAAAAAAACAACCCCTTGAAAAACATAAGGAGTTGTTCACATGTAATAATATTATATTATTTGGTTAATTGGAATCTTTGTTTCGATTTTGTCTTTTTGCAAGAACTTTTTACTTTTCCTTTGCCTTATCCAAGCTATCCCACACGCCTAGCATATACATTACGCCTAAGGCTCTATCGTAAAGTCCGTAAATGTGCATTCCCAATGACTTTACAGTACAAATCACTAAGTAAAGAAAACAGCTTGAGATACTGTTACTATCCCAAGCTACACTTACTTCTTTATTTAATTATTAAAACAGGTTTTTTCACATGGTGCAGTACTTTGTTTGCTACACTACCTAAAACAAGGCTTTGGAAACCAGAACCCATGCCGTGGGATCCCATTATTGTCAACTCGACATCATTGTTGTTAACATATTCTACTATCTTATGAGTCGGATCACCATTGAGTACAACTACTTCAATTTTATCTTTCATGTCCGAAAAGTATCCTTCTGCTTTTTCAATGATTTTAGAAGATTCTTCATCTGCCTTATGTATTATCTTTTGTACACTATCTTTCATTTCTTCTACATTGCCGGATTCATAATAATGAATTGGAAGTCTTACATCTTTAATATGAAGCAATACTATTTCCACATTTAACAATTTTGCCAATTTCTTGCCATATTCCATAGCCCGTGTAGAAAATTCAGATCCGTCAATAGGAATTAATAGATTTTTCATTCGAATTCCTCCAATATATTATGCTTGCTAAATTCATCCTAGATATTTGTCCAAAGTGCTTCTCACCGCACCTTTTCCTGATATCATTTCAACAACCATATCTTCTATTTTATTGCCTAAGCCTACTTGGTACAAATCAACCCCAAATATAGCTGCATTGCTAAGAATCGGTTTTAATTCAACTTTATTGTCTCCAATTTCGATATCCTTTAAAACATCTTGCAATTCATCTGCCATAGGATCAGGGCTTATAGTAAATTCATTTCCTTCATCATCAATCCCTATCAAGTACCTCAACCATGCAGCAATTGCAAGAGGAATCCCTACTAAATTGGCAGGACTCAGCTCCTTGCTTGTTTGATATGATTTTATGGTCTCACCAAACCTTATCCCTACCTTTTGTGATGTATCCGTAGCAATCCTCTGAGGAGCATCTGGTACAAACGGATTAGCAAAACGCTGGTTGATTACCTCATCGATAAAATCTTTGGGATTTATTATTCCTGGATCCACGACTACTTTCAGACCTTCGTCATAACCGATTTTTTCAACAAGTTTTTTCAGAGTACTGTCTTTCATCTCTTCAGAAATCAAAGTATGGCCTAACAAACAACCCGTTACCGCCAATGCAGTATGCAATGGATTAAGGCAAGTAGTTACTTTCATCGTCTCTATCATATTGACTGTATTTCTATCTGTAAATATGATTCCCGATTTTTCCAACGCCGGCCTTCCATTAGTGAACTTATCTTCAATAACTAGATACTCCGTCTCTTCCGCATTTACAAAAGGAGCTATGTATGTGTTCTTAGATGTAATGACGCTGTCCATGCCTTCAATTTCAAGATCCGAAAGATGTTTAAAAACATCCTCTGACGGTCTCGGCGTTATTTTATCTATCATGGAAAGCGGAAACGTGATTTTGCTTTCATCTTCAAGATAAGTTAAAAATTCTTTTTCTACATATCCTTTTTGGGACCATCCCCTAGCTACTGTTATAACTGCTTCTTTAAGCTTATCGCCATTGTGTGAGCAATTATCCATGCTCACCAAAGTCAGAGGCCAGGCTCCATTTTTGTATCTTTCATATAATAATGATGTAATGATGCTCATGGTATGCTTTGGTGATTTAATTCCGTTTTCTATATCATCGGCTACAAAACTAAACATATCTCCCGAAGCATCTTTAAGTGCATAACCTTTTTCAGTTATCGTAAAGCTTACAATCTGTAGATTTTTATTCTTAAATATCTCCACTAATCTAGTCTTGCTTTTTTCATCATTTAAGTTTGCTGCAATTCCTTCAGCAATACTTGCAACAATTTTTTTTTCAAATACTCCACTAGGTTTCATAGTAACTAAAAGCGTTAAATTATCGTAAGGATCATATATTTTCTCGATGATTTCAAAATCGAATGACTCTGCCGCTATAATTCCGATATCATCGATATCTTCATTTAATAGAGTCTGTTGTGCACTTCCCACAAAGCCTCTAAAAATATTACCTGCTCCAAAATGCAGCCACTTTGGATTAGACTTAGTTTTTTCTACCATAGCATCAACATCAAATTGCGGAAGCTCAACACCGGCTTTTTGCCATATCTGATTGTTTTTTAATTCGGATTTATTCATTTTCAAGGTTATTTAACCTCCTTCGCCTTATCCAAGCTATCCCATACGCCTAGCATATACATTACGCCCAAGGCTCTATCGTAAAGTCCGTATCCGGGCCTGCAGTTTTTCTCCTCGCCCCAAAGGTGTCTTCCGTGGTCTGGCCTTATATACCCGGTAAACCCATTGTCGTGATATGCCTTTAATACTTCATAAACGTCTACGCTTCCATCTTTTCCTCTGTGAGAAACTTCTATGAAATCTCCATTTTCAAAGACTTTTACGTTTCTTATATGGGCAAAATGAATTCTATCGTGAAATTCTCTTATGATTGCCGGAATATCGTTAAGAAGGTTCGGACCTAAAGAGCCCGTGCAAAGAGTAAGTCCACTATACGGGCTATCTACCAGTTTTAAGAATTTTGCTATATGGTCTCTGCTCCTTATGATTCTTGGAAGTCCGAATATAGGCCATGGTGGATCATCCGGGTGTATGGCCATTTTAACATCCACTTCCTCGCATACAGGAATTATTCTTTCAAGGAAATACTTTAAATTTTCAAATAAGACTTCTTCGGTTATTCCATCATAGGCTTTAAAGAGCTCATCTAGCTTGGCCATTCTCTCAGGCTCCCAGCCCGGCATCGTAAAGTCTCCTGATCCGCCAAGAATCTTTTCTACCATATCCTTTGGATCTTCAGTGATAGCCGCTTTTTCATAATACAGCGCATTAGACCCGTCAGAAAGCTCCTTGTAAAGATCAGTTCGGGTCCAGTCAAAGACAGGCATGAAGTTATAGCATATGACCTTCACTCCGTATTTTGCCAACTTTCTTATAGTATCTATATAGATATCTATGTATTTGTCCCTGCTCGGAAGACCTAATTTGATATCATCGTGGATATTTACGCTTTCTACAATTTCGGCATCGAATCCCTTGCTTTCAACAAGTTCGACCACCTCTTTGATTCTTTCTTCTTCCCACTCTTCGCCTGCTACCTTGTCGTGAAGAGACCATACTATCGTCTTCACTCCTGGTATCTGGCGTATATGATCAAGGGTTATCGAGTCGTTTCCCTCTCCATACCATCTCCATGACATTTTCATATATATCTCTCCTATTCTTAATTCACTATTCTTTTCTCCAATTATTTAACCAACGATGGCAAGAATGTTGACAGCGCAGGTACGAATGAAAATAACAATGCACAGGCAATTTGTACTGCAGTAAAAGGCAATATTCTCTTAGCAACCTCACTTACAGGTTCTTCGCTTATACCTGCCGCTACGAACATGGTAGTTCCAAAAGGTGGAGTTGCTTGCCCCATTGCAAGTAAAAATACAAATACCAATCCAAACTGTACAGGATCTACACCAAAGGCTACAGCAATCGGAGCCAAAATAGGTGCAAGAATAAGGTTTGTAGCTCCTACTTCCATAAACATCCCAAATATTATCAACAAAACATTTACCATAATCAAGAATATATACTTATTGCTTGCAACTGACATAAACATATCGGTTACAACAATCGGAATCCTATAATACGTTATCAACCATCCGAATAACTGTGCAGTTACTACAAGAAGCATCAAGTTTGCTGTCGCCTTAGAGGTATTTTTCATGATAGGCCATAGGTCCTTAAACGACAATTCTTTATAAATAAAAACACAAACAATAATACCATAAAACACTGCTACCACTGCTGATTCAGTAGGAGTAAATATACCTGAATATATTCCACCAAGAATAATAAAAGGCATTAAAAGTGCCCAAATGGCATCCTTAAATGTAACACCCAATCTCTTTGGTTCAAATTTATCTTCTTTCGGAAAATTATTCTTCTTTGCTATAACAAACGCTGCAATACATAGCGCGATGCCACATACAATTCCCGGGATTACGCCTGCCATCAATAAGTCCGCAACCGAAACTCCTGTAATGTTCCCATAGATTACCAGAACTATGCTCGGCGGTATAACTATACCCAAAGTTCCACCAATCGCTTGAATCGCCGAAGAATAATCTTTAGGATAACCACGTTTAACCATTTCCGGATACATCAGTCCTCCGATTGCTGCCGTAGTGGCTACCGATGATCCAGATATTGCCGCAAAGAACGTGCATGCTACTATGGATACCAAAGACACTCCCCCTGCAATCCACCCTACAAGGGCATTTGCAAAGTCAACAAGCCTTCTTGAAAGACCACCTTTTGACATTATGTCTCCAGCCAATATAAATGCCGGAATAGCCAACATTGAAAAGGAATCGCTTCCTGTAAACAATCTTTGTGAAATAATCGTAATCGGAATTTTACCGTCAGCAAAAATAGATAACACACATGCCAGCCCTAAAGACCACACTATTGGAACACCTATAATCATTGCAATAAAAAGCGTTACTATCAAGATGATAGCTGCTGTACTCATCTTATTGACACCTCCATAAAATCTTTCCTAATCTATATTTTCTTCCTTGCCTTTTATTGCTTGGAATATTTTTCTAACAATTTCTAGGACTGCTATACCTAACCCTATCGGAAGGCACATGTAAACCAAATTCATCGGTAATTGGAGCGCCGGGCTTAGCTGCCTTGCACCAATCTCCATTAACTGCAAAGTACTATAAAAAAACATGCCGCTTACAAACAAAGATATCAAGTACTGAACTACAGAAATTATCTTTTGCACATTTCCAGTGAACATTCTATCAATAATATCAATTTTAACCTGCATATTGTCTCTTATCCCTATATTGACGCCCAACATAATCATCCATACAAACAAATATCTAGAAAGTTCTTCAGACCAAGGCAAGCTATAAAAAAACACATATCTAGTAATCGTCTGAGCTAGTATAACTATCATCATCAAACCTAGAATAATCGTTATTATGCCGTGCAGCCCACGCTGCATATTTTCATACAGGCCTATGACTCCTTTTTTCTTCATGATTTCACCTATCCTTAAAATATAAAAATACTGGAAAAGTGGATATGTCTGCGTTCTCACCATCAAATCATATCCACTTTTCAATTAAATTAAGTTTTTACAAAATACAGACTATTCTTCTATAGCTTCAATCTGCTCTATGATATCTTTGTAGTCTTCCCCAAATGACATCTTGAATTCTTGGCTCGCATCAATGAACTCTTGCTTGTCAGGATATGTAACTTTCATTCCTAAAGCTTCTAGGTCTTCAAGTGCCGACAAGTTCATGCTTCTTTGGACTTCTCTTTCATATACTCCCGCTTCAAGTGCCGCTTCTTCAAAAATTGCTTGATCTTCTGCTGATAACTTTTCCCAAGCAGTGGGGCTCATTATGAAAACTACAGACGCATATACATGCTCAGTAATCGCAAGATTGTCGTTTACTTCTGCAACATTCATTTGAAGTATTACAGATAACGGATTTTCCTGTCCATCAAGTGCGCCTTGCTGCATGCCAGTATAAGCCTCACCCCATGACATCGGTACAGGATCTGCCCCTAATGCTCTCCATAAACCCTGGTGAGCTTGGTTTTCCATAGTTCTGATTTTCAATCCTTCAACATCTGCAACACCATCTACAGCTCTTTTGCTGTTTGTCAGGTTACGGAAGCCCGATTCCCAAAAACCTAGAGTCTTGATTCCTGCTGAATCTATTTCTTCCATAAACATTTCGCCGATTTCTCCCATGAATATGGCATCAGCATGTTCATAACTTTTGATAAGGTACGGCAAGTCAGCCGCTGCTAAGCTAGGCGCAAAATTTGTCATCGGACCTTGATTTGCAATTGCCATGTCAACTGTTCCTAATTGAACACCTTCAATCAAATCCCTTTCTGCTCCTAATTGCCCATTGTGAAATACTTCGATTTCAATTCTACCATCTGTTTTTTCTTCAACCAATTCCTTGAATTTTGTGAGTCCTTCACCAACCGGACTGGTTTCTGAAGCAACATGACCTACATTAAAACTTAGCGACTCTCCGCCACTAGATCCATTGTCGTTTGAATCAGTACCACAACCAACCAATACTGTACTTAAAATCATTACAGCTGCCAACGCAAAAACAATTCTTTTCTTCACTCTTTTTCCCCCTTGACTTTTTTAACTTTTTATTTTGAAGTGTCTCCTCTTAAGCTTTTTATATTTAAGCCTATAGAAAAGTGCACTCAACAAACTTATGGTTGCAAAAATATATAATGTCCATTCAGGTAAATCTAAGGCTATGAAATAACATACAAACGTCAACCAACCTGCAAATGATATAATCTTGATCTTTTCACTAAATTTAATTTTTGATATTAAGATAAACATTAATCCTGCGGTCAGCATCAAGGCAATTCCTAACCAGATCAATTTATAATCCATTTTTCCACCCCATATTCATATATTACATTTCCCCAAAGCACCTAAATCAGCTATCGTTAATTACCACAGATTCCCATTTATATCAAACGAGAAGTCTTTTGCTTCATCTAAAATCTCCATATCCGGAATTTGTTTTGCTTTTTCAAGCAAAGATTCAGATATTTCAATATACTCGATATGCAATGAGTTAGGTATTCTTATTATATCAGGTGATTCTTTGTTTATGTCTACACAGGTTTTTACAGCTGCTTGAATAGCTTCTTTATCACTCTTTAATATCATTGGAATCTTGATATTCTTAACTATTTTTGCGGTTAGCGAATTAGGATAGGTTTTTTCAAGGTCGCTTTTATCAAACAATCTTTTTGTTACCATGTGAGCCATTCCCAATCCATTAGCATTACCATGCGTCTCATCACTTAAATCTAAAAGAACGACTCTTTGAGCATCTATCCCTCCAGAAGCATAAGGCGTCGGAAAAGTACCGGTAATATTTGGATCCATTCCATCCCCTGAAAAATTTTTACCTATTTTATCCACTATTAATACATCCGTCTTTTCAATTAAAATTTTGGGCATTAATGTTTTTGATTCCAACAAAAGCGCCGGTTCTTTTTCTGGAATTTCTTTGTTTGTTAATGCTATGATCTTACATGTTTCATCAAATGGGTTTTCAATAGTTCCCACTCCAAACAGTACATTAGCATTCTTTAGTATAGCATTCCCAAATAACGGTATAAGTGCTGCCAAGTGTTTTACCCCAACCTCATGACATGTCTCTGCACCCTTTTGCTTTCCAAGACCTATAGTCATCATCTTCATAAGACCTGATTCATATGTTCCTCTAAACGCCGGATGTGTTTTAATCCTGTTAACCAAAATAATCCCATCTGCTTCAGCAGCATATTTATCTATAAATACCGGAAACTGTCTTTCAAAAGCTGTTTCATCAGTATATCCAATCTGTTTTGTTTCCATTGACGCTTTTATTGGACATCCACAGTATTCTTCGGTTATTCCGAAACTTTCTAAGACTTCTACTTGTCCTTCAGCAGTAGCGCCACCATGACTTCCCATAGCCGGAATAATAAATGGCTCTGCACCAAGTTCCTTGACAAATGATGCGACTTCTTTGATTATCAAGGCAATATTAGCAACTCCTCTGCTCCCTCCGGTAATTGCTATCTTCATACCTGGCTTTATAGTGCTTTTTATTTTATCATTCATCAGTTCACTTCTCAAAGCTGCCGAGATATCATTTATTTTTTCTCTTTGGAAGTTTTGTTTAACCTTAATCATTTTAGGTAACTTAACATCTTTAAGCATATCGCTTACTACGCCCATTTAACTGCCTCCCTAACTTTTTAATCAAATTTCAGAATAACTTTATATATGTCTATCGGATTGTTCTCTACTTCCTCTATAGCTTTTTCAATGTCTGAAAATGGATAAACATTTGAAATCAACGGCTTGACATTTATCTCCCCATTTGCAAACCACTCGATTACTTCAGGAAATTTATTGCTGTGAAGTCTTGAGCCTTTTATGTCAAGCTCTTTTTTGGTTATTTCTAATTGCGCAATTTTTGAAGGCTGGTCTGTAAATCCAAGGAGCACTACTCTCCCACCAGATGCTGCAAGCTTAACCGCCTGTTCAAAGGTAGAAGGTATACAAACAGCATCAATCACAACATTAACACCTAGCTCATCAGTTTCTTTCATTATAATTTCATCGACACTATCTCTAGAAGGATTTATCGTCATATCTACACCTAGTTGTTTTGCAAGTTCAAGCCTAGAATCTACTAAATCAGATATTATGCATTTTGCCCCAATTTTCTTGACAACTTGCGCTGCACACAACCCTGCAGGACCCGCACCCATTATAAACACAGTATCTCTGGCTGTGACTTCTCCTCTTGAAGCAATTTGTGCAGCTATTGTAAAAGGTTCAATCAAGATTGCCTCTTCCCAACTTAAATCCTTTGGGATTTTATGAACAGCATTTTGAGGAAGAACTACATATTCCTGATATCCTCCATCAACATGAACCCCACGCACTTGAAGATATGAACATACATTTGGTCTGCCGACAGAACAGTTATAACACGTTCCACACCCAATGACCGGATCTAAAATTATATGATCCCCAATTTCAAGTTTATTTACATCTGTTCCTTTTTCAACAACTTCACCTACCACTTCATGCCCGATGACCCTAGGATATGTCGCCACTGGAGATGTCCCATGAAAGATATGAATATCAGATCCACATATCCCCACCGCCTTTACTTTAACTAAAACTTCATCTTGATTTGCAATCTCTGGCTTTTGTACATCCATTATTTGCAAATCACCAGGTGATATTACTTTTGCTGCCTTCATTTCCATTTCTCCTTCCGACATTTAAATCTTTATCTCAATAAAATTTTATAGATACTTATTATTTTAAATATTTGTATTACAAATTTCTCTTTGCGTTCATTATAATTTATGGTTTTTGCCTTGTCAACGCCTTTTTAATCGATATCATAGATTTTTTTGATTTCACAAGCCAATATTTGTATTGCAATTATTGAGACGCTGATGTTAAAATGTACTTACAAACGATATGTTGATATTATGTTTTTAAAATTTATCAGCATATAAATGTTATCGTTTTCTCAAACTATCTATATTTATCAAGGAGCTGAAGTAATGAAAGTAATTTATTATGATTGTTTTTGCGGTATCAGCGGAGATATGAACTTAGGTGCTATGGTAGATCTTGGCGTAGATCCTTCTATCTTGTCTAGCGAGCTTTACAAATTATCAATGAAAAATGAATTCGAACTTTCCATTAACAAAGAACAAAAAAATGGAATAACCGGATCAAGGGTGCATGTCATCGTAAAAAAACATGACCACGTACATAGGCATTTGAAAGATGTTAACGAGATAATCGAAAACAGCCATCTAACGGAATCTGTAAAATCCTTAAGCAAAGAAATATTCCTCAAAATTGCAACTGCAGAAGGCTTAGTCCATGGAAAAGCCCCAGATAAAGTTCACTTTCATGAAGTTGGAGCAATTGACTCAATAGTAGACATTATCGGAGCAGCAATTTGCTTTGAGATACTGGGCATAGACAAAGTATATTCTTCCCCTATCCAATTAGGCGGTGGATTTGCAAACTGTGCACACGGAACCATACCTATTCCAGCACCTGCAACTATAGAGATTTTAAAAGATATCCCTATTAAAACAGGATTAGTCGATTTTGAAACAACCACCCCAACAGGGGCAGCTATTCTTGCAACTACTGTTAAGGAATTTAAAAGTTCTATTAATATGAAAATAGATAAAATCGGTTATGGCGTAGGAAACAGAGACTTATCTGTTCCAAATTTGTTAAGAGTTTATTTAGCTGAGATATACTAAAGAGGTAATGTGAAATGGATAAAAATCAAATTAAAGATTTGCTATTAGCCGTTCGCTCAGGAGAAACTGAAATCGAAGAAGGTTTAGAACTATTATCTGAACTCCCTTATAAAGACTTGGGATATGCGACAATTGATAATCATAGAGAAATAAGGAATGGATACCCAGAAGTCATTTACTGCCAAGGCAAAACTACAAATCAGGTTGTAGGCATTGTACAATATATGATGGAAAGAAAAAATAATATCCTTGCAACTAGAGCAAACTTAAACGTATTTGAATCAATTCAAGAAATATGGCCAACTGCGCATTACAATGAACTTGGCAAAGTTATTACCATCCAAAATAAACCTATTGAAGAAACAACGTCTTATATAGCAATAGTCGCTGCCGGAACATCAGATCTGCCAGTAGTAGAAGAAGCATATGAAACCGCAAAAATTCTTGGCAACAAAGTAGTGAAAATTGCAGATGTCGGGGTTGCCGGTATACACCGACTGATATCAAAGCTGGATATAATTCGGGGCGCCAAGGTAATTATTGTAGTTGCAGGCATGGAAGGGGCACTCTCCAGCGTTATCGGCGGACTCGTTGATAAACCGGTGATCTCCGTTCCTACCAGCGTCGGATACGGAGCAAATTTTGGCGGCCTTTCTGCATTGTTAACCATGCTCAATAGCTGCGCTAGTGGAATAAGCGTCGTAAATATAGATAATGGATTTGGCGCTGCTTACAACGCCAGCATAATCAATAAACTCTAGAACTCTAATATGTAAAAAAAGGATAAAATAATTTTTATCCTTTTTTCTATTCTTTAATCAACTGATGTGCCTTCAACTTTTTTCAAATCGTCTATCGCTCTTTGGATATGTCTTTCAATAAAATGCTCTGCCAGCGCAGGATTCTTATCCTCAATCGCTAAATATATATTTTTATGCTCTTTTACACTGGTAGATACTCCAAGTATCTTATTCAAAGTCATTTGATGCTTAACCATGGTTTGCCTAAGCAGCTCATTTATTTTGACATTGATTGGATTCTTGCTGCCTCTTGATATTTCCATATGGAACTCTAAATCGGCTTCCACAAATTTATCTTTATCATTTTGACTTTCTTCCATGATATCAATATACTTTTGCAAATTTTTCAAATTTTCTTCATCTCTATTTTCTGCACACAACTTAGCGCTACCAATTTCTATTATGCTTCTGAATTTCAAGATATCTATTATATTCTCTTCTCTGAATATTACAAAAGGTAACAACGGATCCAAGAAAATAGAGGAATCCGGTTCATTTACATAAGTTCCTCCACCTTGTACTTTTTTTAATATCCCAAGCGCACCAAGCCTCTCAATAGCTTCTCTTACCGTAACCCTGCTGGTATTCCAAAGTTTGCACAACTCATTTTCTGTAGGCAATTTATCCCCAGGCTTTAGTTCCCCATCAATTATTTGTTTTTTAATGTCTTTGTATATTTCATCGCTCACACTGCTCACTTTAAATTCTCCTTCTTACTTACATTTAAGTCAATTTTCAAGTCCATTATACCTTATAAATTACAATATAACATTAAATCTACTTATTTTCTATCAAAACATAAAAAGAACCCCTCCAGTTCTGCTGCTGGAAGAGCTCTAATCTAAAGGCATATGTCAATGTAGTACTTGTACTTAAAACTTTTTGTTCCTCATAGCGGAACTATGTTTTATATTTTACACTCTTTTGAACTTCAAGTCAACAGAAACATCAAAAAAATTAATTGAAAGCCCGCCTTAGATAAGACGAGCCTTAAAACTATCTTTTATCCCATTATCGCAGCCAAGTCAGCTTCCGGTGTGCTGATAGGCGTTAAATCAAACTTATCTACAAGCACGTTAAGCACTGTCGGAGAGAAGAAAGCCGGCAACGACGGTCCTATGTAGATGTTTTTGATTCCTAGAGCAAGAAGAGTAAGGAGTATACAAACTGCTTTTTGCTCGTACCAGGAAAGAACCAAAGTAAGAGGAAGTTCGTTTACTTCGCATTCAAACACTTGAGAAAGAGCTACAGCAACTTGAATCGCAGAATAGGCATCGTTGCATTGCCCCATATCCATGATTCTTGGAAGCCCGCCTATTTCTCCTATGTTCATATCGTTAAACCTAAATTTTCCACACGCAAGGGTAAGTATGACTGTATCTTTTGGAGACTTTTCTACAAACTCAGTGTAGTAGTTTCTGCCGGGTTTTGCGCCGTCACAACCGCCTACAAGGAAGAAGTGCTTTATCGCTCCGCCTTTAACAGCGTCAATTACTGTATCGGCTACGCCTAATACGGTGTTTCGCGCAAATCCTGTGGTCATAGTGTCCCCACCGTTTATTCCGGTTAAATTTTGCACTTCGCTGAATCCGCCAAGCTCTAGCGCTTTTTCTATTACAGGCGAAAAATCTTTGACTCCGTTTTCTCCATCAGGAATGTGCACGAGCTCAGGATATGCTACTACGGCAGTCGTAAAGATTCTGTCTTTATAATTTTCTTTTGGAGGCATCAAGCAGTTTGTGGTAAACAATACCGGTCCGGGAATGTTTTCAAATTCCTTCTGCTGGTTCTGCCATGCAGTTCCAAAGTTGCCTTTAAGATGAGCGTATTTTTTAAGCTCAGGATATCCATGGGCAGGAAGCATCTCTCCGTGTGTATATATGTTTATCCCTTTTCCTTCAGTCTGGTCCAGCAGCTGCTTTAAATCCAAAAGGTCATGACCGGTCACGACTATAAAAGGTCCTGCTTCAATTTTTGTAGTCACTGCAGTAGGCACCGGATGTCCGTAAGTTCCTGTATTAGCTTCATCCAGCAATCCCATACATTTTAAATTGACCATTCCGAATTCCATGAGCAGATCAAGCCATTCTTCAACTGAATGTTCTTCTCCAAGAGCCTTCATTCCCTTGTAGAACCACGAAGTAACTTCCGGATCGTCTTTTCCTAAAACATGAGCATGATAAGCATAGGCAGCCATCCCCCTTAAGCCCAAAAGCAAAGTAGACCTGAGAGAAACTATGTCTTCATTGCCAGTCCAAAGCTCTGTCCAAGGATAGTTTTCTGCCCCGCCATAAAGAGCCTTTTCAGCTTCGACCTCTACTATCAATTCTTCTACTCTGTTTTCATCGAAGTTTACGTTTGTAACTTCTGTAAAGAGAGCTTTCATCATAAGTTCATCTGCATTTTTACTGGGGGTTTTCCCTTCTACAGCTCTTGCCAATCCTATAGTTGCTGCTGTAAGCTCATCCTGCTTGTTGGACACCACGGCAGTCTTTCCACATACCCCAATGCTAGTACACCCTTTTCCACCTGCAGTCTGTTCACATTGAAAACAAAACATGTCTGACATTAAAATTCCTCCTTAGATTTGATAAATTGATAAGTAAACGTTTAACATAAGCGCATTACCATAATATTATTATTACCCTTAATGAGCCTTGTTAAACTTACACTCATTTTCTTGCACCAGCTTTAATTTACTACCGAATTATAATATAATCGGATTAACAAATTTTAAAAAAGGAAGGCTTCAATAATATGATAGATGAAATTGCTACAAGAATGATAGAGTACTTTAAGCAAGATGTACGGAGAATAAACCACGCTCTTAAGGTTTTTTCTTTTGCCGGCATCATTGGAGAAACTGAAAATTTAGACGGAAATACCTTGAGAGATTTAAAAACAGCGGCGCTTCTTCACGATATCGGCATCCCCGAAAGCGAAAAGAAATATAACTCTTCATCTGGGAAATACCAAGAAATCGAAGGTCCCCCTGTGGCAAAAGAAATCTTGCGCGATATGTCTTTAAGCACAGAATCGTTAAATAGGATCTTATATATGATTGGAAATCACCATTCTTACAAAAATATCGATGGACTTGACTTTCAAATCCTTGTAGAAGCAGACTTTTTGGTAAACATCTATGAAGACAACCTGGATAAAGGTGCTATTGAGTCTATAAGAAAAAAAATCTTCAAGACCGCAACCGGACTGAAGATCTTAAATAGCATGTATGGGTAATGTGTAAGCAATAAATTGTAAGTATTTATGAATTCTTTTGAGGTCTGCTGTCCGGCATGGAAACCGGACCCTACAACTAAAATGACAGATTTAACATGTTGCTTATGCAGCAAGCCTTTATTTAAATTTTATCTGCAAAGGAATTTAATATTTCGACTGTGGAGTTAAGCTCTTCTATGGATGCCGCGACTTCTTCGAGGCTGGCAGCCTGTGTCTCAAATATTTCAGTGTTTTCTGACACCGTCGCATCAATTGTAAGGATAGATTTCCTTATGCCTTTTAATACCTCATCTACTTTTTTAACGGATTCGCTGGTAGACGAAGACAGTTTTCTTATCTCTTTTGCCACGACTTCAAAGCCTCTCCCGAACTCTCCGGCCCTTGAAGCTTCTATAGCGGCGTTAAGTCCCAACAGATTGGTCTGCGAAGATATCTCTTGGATAAATTCTAGAATCTCATTGGTATTTTCAGTGTTTTCCTTTGATTCTTTCACCATATTTAAAATTTGAGCGTTGGCATCGACCACATCCTGAACCTTAATGTTTAAATCATTTATAGCTTCAGTGATTTGATCTAATGCAGTTTTTACTGTACCGGACATTTCTTTCATCTCGAATCTCTTTTTCATCGATTGAGCAAGCAATACAGCTCCTGATGAATTGCCGTATTCGTCTTTAACAGGTATAATCACAGATTTAAAAGGAAATGTAGATACTCCCTCTTCGGGCGTTATTTCCTGTGAAAAGTAATCCCCTTTCTTAATTACGTCTGCGACAAATCCCACTACCTGCTCTCCTTCCATCGTCTCAAAGGGCAGTTCCTCTACATTTCGCGTGACCTTATATTCATTTGCATCAGCCAAATAAATCGCAGTAGGTTCATTCATCATTCCCGGCAGATAATCTATAACCTTATGAAAAGCATCTAATATCTCATTATCGAATATTTTTTCACTCATTGAAAAATCCCCCTATGTCTTTTTTCAGTATTTAATAACCATATCGGACAAAGAAGGACAATTTTAATAGTGATTAATATTTTATTCTTGTTTTTTTACAAAGTCCCCAATTTTCCCGACAGCTTCCCTGCTTTCAGGCATAACCAAGTAAAAGAATTGCCAGACATGGAACATCTTCTTCCATATTTCTAATTCTACAGATACCTTGGATTCTTTAAGCTTTTCAAATAACCTTAGCGAATCGTCGTATAGGATCTCTTCAGTCCCAACCTGAATCATCACCGGAGGAAACCCTGTAAAATCCCCAAATAGCGGCGAAATAAAGTATTCTTTAGGGTCATGGTTTCCATAGTATAGCTTAGCGCATTTTCTTATGACCTTGGGATTTAAAAGCGGATCTCTCTTTGCTCTTTCAAAAAAACTTTTGCCGCTCAAGGTCAGATCTGTCCACGGAGACATGCAGATAAAACCTGCCGGCATTTCCAAGGTCAGATCCTTAATCTTTAAGCCTGTAGACAAAGCCAACCCTCCTCCGGCAGAGTCCCCCATTATAAATATTTTATTTGACTCATAACCGTTTTCCAGCAACCACCTATATGCTTCTACGCTATCTTCCAATGCTCCCGGATATGGGTTTTCAGGAGCTAAGCGATAGTTTATTATCAACAGCTCGCTGCTGCAGACTTCTGCAAGCTTCCTTGCCAATATTCTGTACGATTTTACAGATCCGGTGCAGTATGTCCCACCATGAAGGTATAATATTATCCTTCCCGGGCTCATGTTTTCTGCTTCTATAAGCTGTCCCTTGATGTTTCCTATCTTGATATCCTTAAAATCCCCTCCGGGTATCAGGTTTAAAATAGCAGCTCGGCGTTCTTGTAGGCGGCGCTTTGACTTTATGCTTCTGTATCTAAAAACAGACTTCAGCTTGTGCCTTTTCAGTACCTTTTTAATGACTGCATTTTGCCAACTGGGCATGGGTATCACCACCTTATTAAACGAAAAAGTCTTTCCTTAGCAACATTCTACTTTCCACTTTCAACTTGACACTTTCTCCCTTAAGCTCATTACGCCAAGTAGGGCTTTTCGCCATTTTGAAACTTCTTGCAATCACGTATGAACGCACAGTCATAGCACCTTCTCGAAAACTTATCCGCCCTATATAACATGGTGCTCAAGGTCCTGCCACCTGGATCTTTTATTCTGTGACTGGTGATGGCTTCTTTAATTATGTCAATTT
>DMAW01000180.1 GCA_003446375.1 Eubacteriaceae bacterium
ATCCTGACCATTTCAGCTGCCGGATATTGTGCTGATATTAGTTCAGCCAGTTCTATTTCTTTCTTTGTTGAAAGTCCATAGCTGATTCCATTCTCAATTACCTCCATGACTCCTTTATGCACTTCAGCATTCCCATGGCCTAATATCAAGGGGCCCCAGCTTGAGATGTAGTCTATATATTCGTTTCCATCCTCATCTGTAATTTTGCTACCGGAAGCGCTTTTTGCAAATAATGGTGTCATATCTACGCTTTCAAATGCTCTTACCGGGCTGTTCACACCCCCCGGAATCACTTTGACTGCTCTTTTATATAGCTCTTTCGATTTATCGAATATCATATAATAAATCCTTTCATTTTAATTTCATGGCAAATTCCTTTGCAAAATAAGTAATGATTATATCTGCTCCTGCTCTTTTGATTGACAATAAAGTCTCTTCTATGACTTCTTCGTTCATTATTCCATTTTCAACCGCCAACTTAAGCATTGAGTATTCACCACTAACGTTGTAGGCTGCCACTGGAACTTCGGATATCTGTTTGATTTTTGTGACCACATCAAGATATGAAAGCGCCGGCTTTACCATTACGATGTCCGCTCCTTCAAACAAATCAATCTCTACTTCTCTTATAGCTTCTTTTATATTTCCCGGATCCATCTGGTATGTTTTTCTATTTCCAAAAGAAGGAGCCGATTTTGCCGCATCTCTAAAGGGGCCATAATAGTTAGAAGCGTATTTCGCGCTATAAGCCATTATAGGCACATCACAATAACCCTCCTTGTCTAATTCGCCTCTTATATATTTTATTCTCCCATCCATCATATCAGAGGGAGCTACCATATCTGCTCCCGCTTTAGCATGTGATACAGCTACTTCTGAAAGAGTCGCAACAGTCTCATCATTTTTTATCCGACCCTTGCTGTCTATTATTCCACAATGACCATGGGATGTGTATTCGCAAAGGCATACATCTGTAATTAAGTATATACCTTCACCGAAAGTTTTCTTAAGCTCACGAACAGCTTTTTGGATAATTCCCTCGCTGTTCGAAGCTTGAGTTCCGGTCGCATCTTTTTCAGCTGGAATACCAAATAACATTATTTTGTTCATTCCCAGTTCTATAAGTTCATGGCACTCTTCTACAAGCTTATCGACAGAATATCTGTACTGCCCAGGCATGGACTCGATATGTTTTTTTATTCCCAACCCTTCTTGAACAAATAGTGGATAAACCAAATTTTCTTTCAAAAGATAATTCTCTCTCACCATTTCTCTTAAGATTTCGTTGTCTCTTAATCTTCTTGGTCTTTTTAAAGTTTTCAAAGTTTACCTCCTCGCTCTGTTGTCATCACTTCGATCATTCCATCTAAATTATATTTTTTTGCCTCCCTCCAAAGCGAAAGGCCGTTTTCAACTGCTGTCTTTGTAGTTATGGGACCAATTGATACAATCTTTGTATTATTAAGTAATGATTTTTTATTTCCCAGTATCTCTATTAAATTGTTGACTGTGGAAGAGCTTGTAAATGTGACATAATCAATTTCACCTGATGAGAGTTTTGAAATAATTTCTTTTTTATAATCCTCTGCTTCTTCTTTTACTGTTTCGTAGATCTTTAATTCATCAACTTCACAAAGTTTAGAAAGCTCTTGAGCTAAATATCTTCTGGCATTTTTTGCCCCTGGAATTAATATCTTATTGCTAGGTTTTATATGTCCTTTCAACTTTTCAAAAAGATCTTCCGCCATGAAGCTATTGGGCATCAAATCCGGTTTTATATGATATTTCTCAAGCTCACAACCTGTGGCTTTCCCGATTACAGCTACCTTCAGTCCGGAAAGCTTTCTGACATCATATCCGGCTTTGAAAAGATATTTGAAAAATATCTTAACGCCGTTTTGGCTTGTAAATACAAGCCAATCATAATCTTCTAGCCTATCTATGATGAATATTAGATCCTTTGTTTTTCTAGTCTCTTTAATTTTTATTACGGGAAACTCTATGCTTTCGCCACCCATATCTTGTATTTTTTGAGAAAGCATATTATTTTTCTCTTTTTCTCTAGTTACTAAGACTTTTTTACCGAAAAGCGGTTTTTTCTCAAAAAAATCCAGTTTGCCTTTTAATCTGACCACATTCCCTACGACTATTATGCTCGGTGATCCGATATTTTTTTCTTTCGCTTTAAAATATATGTTCTCAAGCTCGCCTTCAACGCTTTTTTGCATTGAAGTGGCAGCCCAATTTATAATTGCAGCGGGAGTTTTTCCGTCCATGCCGTTTTGAATCAACTTCAAAACAATTTCTTTGAGCTGTCCCATTCCCATTAAAAATACCAATGTACCTTTAAGTTTGGATAATACCGTCCAATCAAGATTTTCATCATCAGATTTCAGATGTCCTGTAATCACATGAAAGCTTGATGCATAGTCTCTATGTGTTATAGGTATGCCTCCATATGCCAAGCCTCCTATCGCAGAAGTGATTCCCGGGACAACCTCGAAATCGATACCCCTGTCAGCTAGATATTCTCCTTCTTCGCCACCTCTTCCAAATACATAAGGATCACCACCTTTAAGCCTAGTCACTATCTTACCCTGAGTTGACTTTTCGTAGATGATTTTATTAATCTCATCTTGAGATATGGTATGTTCTTTAGCTGATTTCCCCACATATATAAGCTCACAGTTTTTTTGAGCGTATCTTAAAAGCCCTTTGCTTAACAACCTGTCATAGACTAATACATCTGCTTGAGCGATTGTCTCTACACCCCTTAGTGTTATAAGCTTTTCATTTCCCGGCCCTGCTCCTGTTAGATAAACCTTTCCTTTATTCATCAAGCATATCTCCTTTGGCAATCCTTGCAAGCATTATTCCCAGCTTTTCGGCATCTTCCGGTTTTCCTTGAATTTTTCTTTTTATAAGGGTTTTCCCTTCTTCGTCTCCTATAAGGCCCGTTAAAAGGAGTTTATTATTTTCAAGTCTACACAATGCACCAATAGGCAAGTGACATCCTCCACCAGTCTCTTTTAAAAAGGCTCTCTCAGCACGAACTTGTACAGCTGAATCATAATCTTCAATTAATCTCAACATGTTATCCAGCTCTTTATCATCTTTTCTGATTTCAAGACCCAAAGCCCCTTGAGCTGGTGCAGGTACCATCAATTCTTCATCCAGTAATATTATATTGTGCTTTGATTCAAATTTAATTTTTAGTCTTTTTAATCCAGCTGCAGCTATAATTAATCCATCTAGGTTCTTTTCATCCATTTTTTCAATCCTGGAATCGATATTTCCTCTAATCGGCACAATCTTGATATCCGGTCTAATATTTAAAAACTGAAATTTTCTTCTTTTGCTTCCAGTGGCAATCGATGCACCAAAAGGCAGTTCATCTAAGCTCTTTATCCCATTATTCAATATAAGCACATCTCGTGGGTCCTCTCTTTTGGGAACTGCTGAAAACATTAGCTCTTCAGGCAAGACTGACGGCATGTCTTTCATGCTGTGCACTGCCAAATCTATATTTCCGCTTATCAGATTTTCTTCAATTTCTTTTATAAAGATACCTTTATCCCCTATTTTATCTAGGTTGACATCTTGAACCAAATCCCCTTTTGTTTTAATTACTACTATCTCACATTCCAAACTTTCATATTTTTTTGTTAGGCTTTTAAGTAGAATTTCGGTTTGCGCAAGCGCCAGTTTGCTTCCTCTGGTTCCCACTCTAATTTTCAACTGCATAGACCTCCATCTTTATTTCATTGAAAAACGCATCCCAATGTTCAGGTGACAATTCGGATAAGATTCTCATTTTTTCCTTTTTCGCCATTTTTCCCAATTTGCTATTTAATATAAACTTTCTTATTTCACCATACTTGACGACGTGTTCTTCCCATTGTGGATTAAAATTTTTTTCCAAACAGTCTCTTATATCCATAGCAATTTTCGGAGACTCACCATCAGTTGAAACGCTGATATGCACTTTCCCTCTTTCAAAAGAAGCCGGATTTATAAAATCAGACAAGCCTTTATCTGACACGACATTGCAAAGAATATTGTATTTGATGCAATCCGACTTGATGCGCTCGTTTAATTCAGACTCAGATGTTGCAGCAAATACAAGGATACAGTCTTTCAATATATCTGATGTATATTTTCCTTGGATGCAAAACAACCTCTCTGAGCATATTTCCTTTAACTTCATAAACTCCAAATTGATATCCTGTGCCAAAACGTATAAAATAGCGCCGGCATCTAAAAGTTTTTCTGCTTTTTTAAATGCAACTATTCCGGCTCCTATAATCACAACTTTTTTCCCTTTTAAATTTAAAACTATCGGATATCCCATGTCAATCACCCCATGATCTTCCAACTGAAGCCCAATGTGATTTTTGACCTATTTTTTTCTTGTTACCTTGAGATTTCTTAATATCTATTATTGGATTTTTAAAGGTTTCTTTAAGTTGAGATGTCAAAAATCTCTCTATGGATATTCTGTCTTCTTCACTTACTCTAGTATTGTTTTCAATGTAACTCATGGTCTCATTTCTGATTTTGTTGCATTTTTCCTCTATGTATCCAATTATGGGATCTAGGCTCGCATCGACTTTCCAACAATAAAATTCTTCTACCTTTTCATTAATCTCGGAAATTGCAGAATTGACGACTTTTTTCCTGTAATTCTCATTTGCTGCAACTACTGCTTTTAAGTCATCTATATCAAAGAGCTTGACTCTTTCTATATTTTCCATTTCTTTTTCTACATCTCTTGGAAGCGCTATATCTAAAATATATAGTGTTTTCATCAACCGAGGCATTTTTTCTTTTTTGAAGATAATATGAGGTGATGATGTAGCGCTGATAACTATATCGACCTCTTTCATATAATCATATCTTTTTTCATAAGGTACAGGTATCACTTCTTCATTGTAATTAGATATGGTCTCTAATCTTTTATGAGTTCTGTTTGTAATGTAGATACCCTTTGGAAATTCTTCAATTATATATTTAAGAGCTAACATTCCCATATTGCCGACACCTACTATAAGTACTTTTTTATCTTTAAAAGATCCGATTTCATTTTTCAACAGTTTAAGGCCTACATAGCTTATGGATAGTGGATTTTCAGATATTTTATATTTGGATTTGATTCCCTTAGAGAAGGTTATTGCGCTTCTGAAAAGCTTATTTAAAATTTTTTTGCTGTGTTTTTTCTTAATGGAATTCTCCATAGCTTCTTTTACCTGCCCAAGTATTTGGTCTTCTCCCAGCACTAAAGATTCAAAACCTGCAGCCACGCAAAAAATATGTTTTACTGCATCCCTGTCTCTCTTAACTGTAATATAATCTTTTATATCAAGGTCCGTTTTACTTTGATACAATTCAACTACCTGTGGTATGGTTCTATCCACGTCCTTTGCACAAAAATATATCTCGCTTCTGTTACATGTTGACAAAATCACTACTTCTTCCACACCATTGGATTTAAGCGCTTCAATTGCTTTCTCTTTACTTGAACAAGTTATAAAAGATGTTTTTTCTCTTAAATCTATAGGTGCTTTGTTATGGTCTATCCCTACTACGGCTATCTCCATATGTCTCACTCCGTTATTTGTTTATATCCTGTTTTTTAATTTAGTATAACAAAAATACATGTGTTAAATAAAGTTCGTTATTTATCATATTTATTTTTATTAATTATTACTATTACGATAGTTATTATAATATATCTTTCGATTTTAATCCATACTTTTAACTTAATATGTTTATAATGCTAGCGCATAAGTTTATGAAGGCATAGAAAATACCCGACACCAACGCCGGGTATTTTCAAATATGTTGTCTTAATATTTATCAGAATGAGCTATCCTGCTTGCTGCAGCCGCAGCTATGGCACAAACAAGGTCATCCATGAAAGTATTTACTTTTTCACCTTCTTTAGTATCTAGCTTCTTTACTATTCCTACCTTCTCCTTGTCCAAATAGCCATAATTGGTAAGCCCTATAGTTCCGTATAGATTTACTATTGACAGTGGTATTATTTCATCAATTCCATAAAGAGCCTCATCTGTCTCTATTATTGACTGCAGGGGTTCAGGCAGAAGTTTTTTTTCTGTAAGCTCATCTAATGCGATTCCGGTTATTATGGCATGTATCGTCTCCCTCTTAGTAATGACCGCCTTAACATTTTCGATGCTCTCTTCGATAGTTAGTTCCGGATGATATTTCTCTTGAAGAAACAGAACTATTTTAGCTATGTCTTCTATTTCAACTCCGCGTCTTCTCATACATTCTAGAGTCATTTCGTACAATTTTCCCATATCGTAGTTACCCATTTTTGTCCCTTCTTTCATACAGTAATATATTGGTACTGATACCCTTGCACAGCTTTTTCAATCAAGGATTTCATCACCCATTGACTTCATCGCCTCGATGGTAATCTCTATTAACTCTTTAACTTCCATATCAAGCATCTTTGCCCCTTTTTCGATTACTTCCCTAGAACAACCTTTTGCAAAGCTTGGAGTCTTGAACTTTTTCATAACGGATTTCACTCCAAGATCCGCCAAGCTTCTAGAAGGCCTCATTATGGCAGTAGCTCCAATTAGGCCTGAAAGCTCATCGGTGGCATAGAGTATCTTCTCCATGATATGTTCCGGTTTTACATCAGTTACTATTTCAAAGCCATGGCTTTGAACAGCTCTGATCAATTTGTCATCAAAACCCCTATCTATCATGATTTCTTTTGTTTTTTCACAATGGGCTTGTGGATATCTTTCAAAATCCAGATCGTGCAAAAGGCCCGTGACTCTCCAAAACTCTTCATTTTCAGGATCATGCTCCTTTGAGAAATATCCCATGATGCCCGAGACTATCTTACCGTGCTTTAAGAGAAACTTATCTTGGTTGAATTCTTCAAGTAAATTCTGTGCTTCGTTTAAATCTGGTATATATCCCATCTTTTCACCTCTTTTTAGCATTATTATATGTTTTTGAAACAAGTTTTTCAAACATTAAAAATACCGGCTTTTTATAGCCGGCATTTTTAAAAGTATTTTAGTATCTCCTGTTTTAGTTCAAGAGTTCGAGGAGACAATAGACGTTTGTTTTTGTCTTCATTATGAAAGTCTACCTTTATTTCTTTTTTTATTTCAGCAGGTATTTTCGATATGATATATATTCTATCAGATAAATATATTGCTTCATCAATATCGTGAGTTATTAAAACCACTGTGTTGTCAAACTTGTTTTTCATGTCCAATAACCATTTTTGCATCTGTCCTCTAGTTATCGAGTCTAAAGACCCAAAGGCTTCATCTAAAAGAAATATCTCCTCTGCAGTCATAAGTGTTCTTAAAAAGCTCGCTCTCTGTCTCATTCCTCCAGAAAGCTGAAAAGGATATTTATCTTCGTTACCTTCAAGCCCTACCAACGGAAGATATTCCTTGATTTTTTTTTCGATATCTTCCTTTGCAAATCCTTTGAGCTTTAATGGAAGTCCAACATTTGATGCTACTGTTTTCCAAGGCAGCAGTAGATCTTTTTGCTGCATATAACCAACGGTTCCTCTAACCGCCACTTTTCCGTGATCAATGGGAATAAGTCCTGCTATTATATTAAACAGAGTGCTTTTCCCACTTCCGCTGGAACCTAAGATAGATACTATCTCGCCTCTATTGACATGAAGGCAGATGTCTTCAAATACTACCATCTCTCCAAAGGTTTTTCCTACATGCTCAAGTTTTATGACAGTGTCATTCAGGGAGGAATTCGTTTGTAAAGGCATCGTCAACATCCAGCTCCTTTTCGAGAAGACCATTTTCCATCAGGAATTCAGCGTAATTTCCCCAAACTTCCGACTTCATTACTCCCCACCGGTCAGTTCCTTTCATATACTCCTCAGCAAGAAATTTCTGACTCTCTACTACCAGTTCTTCAGCCAGTTCCGGCGCGTATTTAAGCAATATTTCAGCAGCTTCTTCAGGATTTTCAATTGAATAGAGATATCCTTTTTCAACAGCCCTTAGAAAAGATTCTACTTTTTCCGGATTGTTTTCGATGGTATCGTTATTGGCGACTAGAATTGGAGTATAATAATTAAGCGCTTCATCCAGATCCTTTATATCTACATAATTAAGCTCTATTCCTCTAAGTCTGGCTTCTATTGCAGTCCATCCTTCAAATATCCATACCAAGTCTATTTCTTTTTCAGTAGCTGCAAAGAAATCATCCGTACCTATATTTGTATTTGTAAGCTTGTCATAGTCTGCTCCCGCACTTGTCATGATCGCTTTGAGTATAGCTTCTTCGGAAGGAGAGCCCCATCCTCCGTAAACTTTGCCTTCAAAATCCATAACTGTTTCGATATTTGCAGTTTTTCTAGATGCAAATCCAGAAGTGTTGTTTTGAATAATTGTCGCAATTGCTTTCACAGGAAGAGGATCTTCGCTTGTTAGCGCATAAGTTACATCTTCCTGGTATGTCACTCCAAAGTCTCCTTGTCCTGTTGCTACTAGCGTCGTTGATGAACCCTCCATGGGCTGGATGATATCTACATCCAAACCTTCGTCTTCAAAGTAACCATTTTCCAAGGCTACATAAAGTCCCGTATGATTTGTATTTGGAGTCCAATCGAGTATTACCGTGGTCTTTTCGCCGACTTTTTCGTCGACTTCTCCGCTACAACCTGCCAGTATAATAGCTGTAGCCAACATGATGCTAATAAATATTTTTTTCATTTTATTCCTCATCCCTTTCTGTTTGCCAATGCAAAACTTTAATTCCTATGAATTCTATGGCATATATGATCAATATGCTCATTATGACAATAACTAATATAGAGGCGAATACTCTATCTAAGGCATACGCATTCTTAGCTCTGAGCATGTAGACTCCAATTCCTCTGTCTCCTCCGAGCCATTCTCCTATGACTGCTGACATTATCATATATGTAGCAGCTATTTTCAGTCCGGAAAAAAAATGAACCATTGAAAAAGGCAGTTTCAAATGATAGAAAATCTGAAGTTTTGTAGCTTTCATCGTCTTAAAAAGCCTTAAGTAATCGTCATCTATGCTTTCCATTCCATGTACCAGGCTTATTACTATTGGAAAAAAGCATACTATTACTACTATTATGATCTTTGGCAATGTTCCAAACCCAAACCATATTATCAAAAGAGGCGCTATTGCGATTATTGGCACTGTCTGGGAAATGACCAGCAATGGATATAATGCCTTTTTAATTATCTCGAAACTATCCATGACTATTGCTAAAACAAAAGCCAACCCAATAGAAAACCCAAAACCTATAAATGATGCATACAATGTTCTTGAGGAATGGAACCTGATCAAATCGAAATCTCGTATTAAAGCCGACGCAATTTTTGTAGGAGACGGCAAAATGTAGCCTGGGACATTTCTAAAGTCTACTATTAATTGCCACAGCACCAAAGTTATGATTACTCCAACTATAGGGTATATCCTATCTGTATTTATATATTTTTTCATCCATTGTGACCCCATTTTTTTTGGCATCTATCTTAACTACGGAAACCACCCTTTCGGCACCATGTTCAAAGACTATTTCATGGCATTTTTTAACTATCTCCATAAGGACATCGTATTCTCCTTCCATTGTCGTTTCCATAGGACCTACGATGTATTTGACCCCGGTAGATTGTATATATTCGATAGCCTTGTCTACCACATCGTAAATTTTATTTTCCGGTACTGCAGGTAATATTTGAAGACTGACATTTACATTTTTCATAATCATTCTTTCCTTTCTTTAAATAAATTTAATTTTTTAATAAAATTGGAATTTATGATATCACGCATTTTTTCAACTTCCGTGTTTTTAATTTCTGCTATTGATCTTACTATATTTTTAACTTCGTCCGGATATCCGTATTTGCCATTTATCCAGACTAATGAATTCGGTCCGTCTGTTTCCGTCAATAAAAGCTCAGAAGGAACCAGCTTGATTAGCTCTCTAGTTGCCTTTGAAATCCCCGCATCGACGCTTACAGTAAAAGAGCAGCCTAAATCAATCATTTTTTTTAGAATATCAATTTCTCCGCTATACCAATGAATTATCGGCGAAATGACATTATATGACTTTAAAAGCCTTAATACATCATTTTCTGCACCTTTTGTGTGAATATTGGATACCTTTCCGTAAAGTCGACATCTATCAAGCATATGCTCAAAAACTTCATACTGTGCAGGGTAATTTTCCTTGTTTGTATCCCAGTAAAAATCCAGTCCAATTTCACCGATGCATGCTGCTTCACTGATCAACTTATCACATTCACCCAACATGTCCAAATTTTCTGCGGCTTTCCATGGGTGTATTCCAAATGCAGGGATTATAAACTCACTGGAGCTTGAGATCTCTTTTGTAAATCTATAGGATGCTATATCCATGCTGCATCCTAAGGTTAATATGCGTTCACCATTTATTATTTTTAAAGCCGTGCCTATGTTTTCTTTAAACTGGTCCAAATGAGCGTGGGCATCTATATACATAAATCCTCCAATACAAAAAAGCACCGTAAAATTACAGTGCTTGGGCAGACAACTAAAAAAGCTTTCCTCCGGCAGTTCTAACCGCATCAGGTTCAAAGGGTTAAAGTTCTACTTTTCTCAGCCTTCAAGGCACCCCCAGCACGTGTGTATATTTTATTAAAAGTAGTATATCACATGGGACTCTTTTCTACAAGCATGTAGATTCCACTTGTATTAAGCCATATGTTTATTTTTGTATATTTTCACATTCCATTGACAAATTTGCGATAAAAGTCTAATATTATATCGCGTATAAAAAGTAAAAAAACAAAGAAATCCCAAAGGAGATGCTTAAATGTTTCAACCAAAGCTCTTTACACTTATTGCCCAAAAAAATCCTTCTATCAACAAAAAACAGATTGCAAATGATATAGTCTCCGGCATAATAGTAGCAATTATAGCTCTTCCTCTATCCATAGCTTTGGGAATAGCCTCAGGAGTAGAACCAGAAAAAGGTCTGGTAACCGCAGTCATTGCAGGCTTTTTAATATCTTTTTTAGGTGGAAGCCGGGTACAAATCGGAGGCCCTACCGGCGCTTTTGTAGTAATCGTCTACGGAATAATCGAACAATTCGGAATTGAAGGACTTACTGTCGCTACTGTTATGGCAGGAATATTTATGATATTATTTGGTGCTCTTCAATTTGGCAGCATAATAAAATACATTCCCTATCCCATTACCACAGGCTTTACATCCGGAATAGCCGTAGTTTTGTTTTCAACTCAAATAAAAGACTTTTTAGGCCTTGAAATATCTGACGTTCCTTCTGAATTTTTTGAAAAATGGAACTCGTATCTATCAAATCTTGATACCATAAGCCTGCCTACGGCTTTTATAGGTATCCTCTCTTTGCTTATTATTGCCTTTTGGCCAAAATTAAATAAAACCATACCCGGTTCTTTAGTTGCTCTTATAGCCTCTACATTGGCTGTAACTGCTTTCAACCTGCCCGTTTTAACCATAGGAGATCATTTTGGCGAGATTTCCAGCAAGGTAACTATGATAGATATTTCTAATATCGATCTTTCGTTTTCTTCGATAAGGATTTTGATTCCTCCTGCCCTTACGATTGCTTTTTTGGCAAGCATCGAATCACTTCTTTCGGCCGTGGTGGCAGATGGCATGATTGGCAAGAAACATAGGTCAAATACTGAATTGATCGCCCAAGGAATTGCAAATATCGGCTCTGCTTTTTTTGGGGGCATACCGGCAACAGGTGCGATTGCCAGAACTGCTGCTAACGTAAAAAACGGAGGAAGGACTCCTATAGCAGGAATCGTGCACGCTCTATTCCTGCTGCTGATAATGAAGCTTTTCATGCCTCTTGCAAAGCTTATTCCCATGACATCACTGGGAGCGGTGCTTTTAGTCGTAGCTTACAACATGAGCGAGTGGCGATCTTTCAAAGGTCTTTTGCGTTCTACTAAAAGCGATATCACCGTCTTGCTTGTTACTTTTACCTTAACCGTGGTTTTTGACCTTGTAATCGCCATACAAGTGGGAATGCTGGCTGCAATGCTGTTGTTCGTCAAAAGAATGGCAGACAGCACTCAAGTCGCCAACACCGGCATCATGTATAAAAATATCTTGGATGATGAAGATGATGAAAATCTGGAATTGAAAAATGAAAGCCACGAATATCTCGGTTCCAAAATATTGATTTATGATATAAACGGACCTTTGTTCTTTGGAGCGGCCAATACATTTATGGATATATTAAACGAACTCAACACTCATACTGAATTTTTGATTCTGAGAATGAATAATGTCCCCAATATGGATGCGACAGCACTAGATGCCCTTAAGAGAATCCATAAAAGGTGCATCAAGGAAAAAACCGAACTCTATTATAGCGAAGTTAATCCACAACCATTAAAATTGTTGAAAGTATCAGGATATTTAAAGGCAGTCGGTGATGACAAATTGTTTGGCTCCGTTGACGAAGCTGTAAAATCTGCTGTTTCAAAACTTAAAGCATGACCAATGTGACTTTATAAAGCCTAGCCAGTAAATTAAGCTGCTAGGTTTTTTATATATTAGGACTATGTTTCATTATATTTTGGGTAGAAATAAATATATGCCATCAGATTCTATTGACAAAGAATTTTATTGGGAATATAATATGACTAACAAGTCACATGACCAGTCGGACACATTCTATTCTGAGGAGGAATTGCTATGATAACAGTGAAAAATCTTTATCATTCATATGAAAAAAACGATGTATATGCAGTAAAAGATGTCAACTTTGAAGTTGAAAAAGGTGAAGTTTTCGGTTTTCTAGGTCCATCGGGAGCCGGAAAATCAACTACACAGGGAATACTGACAGGTCTTCTTCCCTTGCAAAAGGGCGAAGCAACAGTCGCCGGCTGCGACATGCACAAACCAGAAAGAAGCATGTTCAACAAAATAGGAGTCTCATTTGAACAGTCCAATGTTTACGGCAAGCTGACAGCCTTGGAAAACTTAAAATTTTATCAAAAACTATTCGATGTAGACACAGTCGATCCAATGAAGCTTTTGGAGATTGCCGGACTTGACCATGTAGCAAATAAGAAAGCTGGTGATTTTTCCAAAGGCATGAAGCACCGTTTGACCTTTGTAAGAAGCATGCTGAACAATCCACAACTTTGGTTCTTAGATGAACCCACGACAGGACTCGACCCTGCTATAGCCAGTAAAATAAAAGATATCATAAAAGAACAAAATTCAAAAGGAACCACTGTTTTTTTGACTACCCACAATATGTTCGTAGCCGATGAGCTTTGTGATAGAGTAGCTTTCATAATTGACGGCGTCATAAAACTCATCGATTCTCCAAGAAATCTAAAGCTTAAATACGGCGAGAAAATGGTAGCCGTAGATCATGTTGTAGATGGAAAAACCGTAAAGGAAAAACTGTCTTT
>DMAW01000015.1 GCA_003446375.1 Eubacteriaceae bacterium
TCGCTGAATATAAGCAAGGCTACAATTTACCGAAAAATCAAGAGCTACTCCATAGACTTGCACAGGATATAGGGTCACTTCGTTCACAGTGAAGATTTGCTAAAGCTCACGAAAAGAATATATAGTTAAACTATCGTGGAACAATGGTCAAACAGTAGTTAAACGATTGGAAAATTAAAATCTTTTACGATTGTTCAAAGACTGTTTCCCAACTGCCCCACAACTGTTAGACTTTGCAGCTGTAGGGTCGCTTAAATACCAGGGAGTGATAAAAATCATAAATAAAACCGAAATCATAACAACCTTATACGAAAACGCAAACCCTGAAAACGCCGCTCCAATGAAAAAGTACATGAAAGATAAATTTGATTTTCTTGGACTTAAAAAGCCGGAAAGAAACCTTCTTTCAAAGCAATTTTTAAAAGGAGCTAAAAAAGATGAAACAATAGACTGGAATTTTGTCTTTAGGCTGTGGTCTTTTCCTGAAAGGGAGTTTCAATATTTGGCAATGGAATATCTAGTTGCGTTAAAAGAGCTTTTGACTGAAGAAGACTTGTCGAAACTAAAACAACTTATCCTTGATAAATCGTGGTGGGATACAGTCGATCTTATTGCAGCCAAACTGGTAGGAGAAATAGGAGTCCGCAATAGAGGATTTACGGAAAGCGCCATGAAAAAATGGGCAAAATCTGAAGATATATGGATTGCCAGGACAGCACTTCTTTTCCAGCTTAAGTATAAAGAAGATACAAACAAAGAATTGTTAAAGGAAGTCATTAAATGTAATTTGGGTACAAAGGAATTTTTTATCGACAAGGCTATCGGATGGGCTTTGAGGGAGTATTCAAAGACAGATCCGGACTTTGTGAGAAATGTAATTGAAACTGTGGATCTTGCGCCTTTAGCAAAAAGAGAAGGCGGTAAATACGTATAATTTTAAAATCAGACAATTAAGTTAATTCATAATGGGTTTATCATTTCTTGTATTCCTACTTTATTAATACAGCACCAATTAATCTAAGCAGCTTGCCAAATACGGCAGGCTGTTTTTTTAAGTACATTTAATCCATATTTAACAAAAGCAGGTTGTTTAAATATGATATGTACAGAAAGTAAATGCTGCCCCACGACGTTAGACTGGATTTTTAAACCGTAGGTAGGGCCTCTGTGCCCTACTGCGACCTCAAAGGAATCCATACACACTTATAACTTACTACTTACACCTTACAACTTGAAAGGAAGGAGCTACCCCATGCAAAAACTCGTTGAGGACATAAAACAAAACATACATAGAGGACAAAACCTCACCATTTTGATCGAGGATTTAAAGCCTCTCATATATTCAATGATAAAAAAATACGGATACTGCGAAGATTCAGTAGAGGATGCCTATCAATCATCAATAGAAATACTGCTTATATCCATTGATGATTACGACAAAGAGAAAAAGCTTCCTTACGTTCTTTATTTTAAGAACAGGCTCTTTTATTCCTACATGGAAAAAATCAAGGCGAAAAAAAAGACTGATGTTGTTCCCGTAGAAGAAATATTTGACGATCAAATGTTAGATTTAGATTCAAACAATAAAGATTTTGCTGAAAACCTTATATGGCAGGGTGACAGAATTATGCTTAAGGATGCCATGGATAAACTTTCGGATAGGCAACGTTGGATTCTTGAAGAACATTACTTTAAAGGGCGTAAGCTTGTGGACGTCGCAAAGGAATACGACATCCACTACCAAAGCCTTGTTAAACTCAAAAAAAGATCTTTGGATAAATTAAAAATCCTTTACCACCGTTCAACTGCAGTTTAGCAACTGTCCTGCAACTGCTAGGCTTGACATTAAAAGCCACTATCCCCTGCAAACCTCCTTAAATATCTCCATGATCAGTCTTGGCGTGAGCTTGTTGTCAATTTTCTTTTGTTCAAAAAAACAGCTTTCGATCATTTTGGCTTTGATCAGGTTTTCATTTAATGATTTTACATTCTGTCTGCTCAAAAGCTCGCTGCCGTCTTTAAATGTGATTTTTGATATGAATTCAGGGTCTTCGTTGGATGAAATTGCTTTGATTTGAATGATGTTGACATAACCGTAAACGGAGTCGTTTGAAATAGGTTTGCGGTATTTGATTGGCATAAAGATTATTTCGGGGCTTATGGGGATGACGGCTAAGTTTTTTTGATTGGTATACTGGGCAACTCTTTCTTTTATGTAATCTGCATTTATGCTGTAGAGTTTGTAATAGTGCTTTAGTACCGTTGAGAGTGCGTTTTTAACAACTTTTGCATTGTCTGTTGTTTTAACTTCTGTGGCATTGGTTCCGTTTTTGCTGTAAACCGGAACTAGGTATAAGGTGTTTTGAGGATTTAAGGAACTCGTGTCGAAAAAATTTGGTTTCATGGATTCACTCCTTGCAGTATTTTAGAAAATTAAAATAACATATAAAGAAATATATGTATAAATAACATTTTAACAAAGGCTTAATAATTAATCTAGTTAAATTTGTAAAAAATAAAAATAAATTTTTATGGGTTGATTATTCTTTGAAATACTATTTTATTTACGTAAGGCAAAGGAAAGCAGCGTGAAACTGAAGGGTACGGTCCACATCCCAAATACCGTCATTTCGAGCATTGCGAGAAATCTCAGGAATCACTGCACACCTAAATCTTACTACTTACACCTTACAACTTGAAAGAAAGGAGGTGATACCATGGCAGTAGAATCTACAGTTCTATCTTCAAAAATGGTTTTGAAGCTTAACAACGGCGCCGATGAAAACGGCAACCCAATAGTAAGAAGCAAAACCTATTCGAACATGAACAACGACGCAGTAGATCAAGAGGTTTACGACGTAGCAGAAGCTATAGCAGATCTTCAAACTAACCCTCTTGAAGGAGTCCACAAGATACAGGAAACTGTTCTTGTAAGCCTGTAAGGCTAGTGTAGGGGTCGGTCCAATGCCAAATACAGTCATTTCGAGCATTGTGAGAAATCTCAGGGATTACTTTGTTTTGTAATTCTATGTGCCGGGTTTTAAGTTATAAGTTCTATGATATAAGATGTAAGTAAAAACACCATGGCATTTGTAGGGTAGGGTCACAGTGCCCTGCCGCAGACCCATCTAAGAAGCCGGCTCATACAAAATGCTGTCATTTCGAGCAATTGCGAGAAATCTCAGGAATAACGTTGCTTTGACCCCCATAGTAATCCCCAAGAGCTAACAACTAAAGAAAGGAGGTGATAAAATGGCAACTCTAAAACTTGATATGAGCTTTAAAAGAGCTGACGGTTATACCAGCAAGATAACCGTTGACGATGCAAGAGCCGACGTTACCGGTGCTGAAGCCGGAGCTATGATGGACATGCTTATAACTACAAATATATTTCAACCGTCAGGTTCGCCTTTGGCAGAAAAAGTTTCAGCACAGCTTATAACAACTGATGTAACTGAACTTGCAGTATAAAGAATGATTTTAAGCAGGCATTTTTCTTTTGAGTAAAGAGAAATGCCTGTTTTGCATGTAATTTCCAATAAAACTAATCTTTTATCTTTATTTTACCAGTAAACAATGCTATAATTTGTTAGGGTAATCACTGGCAAGTCAATTGAAGTGGTTGCTTCTTGTTTTTATTGTTAAAACAAGATATAATTTTGTGAGAAGAAGAGTCATTACAAATTTCAAGGTGGTAAATAATGAATTCATATATATATCTTAAAAGAGCAATAGACATTATTCTTTCATTTATAGGCATTATCGTGTTGTTGCCGGTATTTTTAATTCTTGCCATTCTAATAAAACTAGATTCTGAAGGACCCATCTTATTCAAACAAAAACGAATCGGAAAAAACAAAACTCACTTCAATATACTTAAATACAGGACAATGAGCATACATACTCCAAAAGACACTCCAACGCATCTTTTGGAAAACCCGGATCAGTATATAACTAAAATGGGGAAATTTTTACGCAAGACCAGCTTAGATGAGCTGCCGCAGATTTTCAATATAATAAAAGGGGACATGAGCATAGTTGGTCCAAGACCGGCTCTATGGAACCAGTTTGATCTGATTGAAGAAAGAGACAAATACAAGGCAAATGATATACTGCCTGGGCTTACAGGTTGGGCACAGATAAACGGCAGGGATGAGCTGCCCATAGAAGTTAAAGCCAAATTAGATGGTGAATACACTGTAAATATGGGCTTGGCCTTGGATATAAAGTGTTTTTTTGCAACCTTCTTAAGTGTATTAAGATCAGAAGGAGTAGTCGAGGGTGGAACAGGAAGCAAAAAGGAAGAAAAAAATGGTTGATCTTTTTCATTCGAATTGTGCCCCACGACTGCTAGGCACATCGTTAAGCCATCGTGGAACGATGGTCAAACAGTAGTCAAACGATTGGAAAATCAAAAGCTTTTACGATTGTTCAACGACCGTTTCCCAACTGCCCCACGACCGTTAGGCTTGTCAACTGCCTACTGAAGCCCCCAGCAACTAACAACTATTATTTAAGGAGCATGTTCATGAACAACATATTGATAACTGGTAAGAACAGTTACATAGGTACATCTCTTGAAAATTGGCTCATGAGAGAACCTGATAAATATAAAGTAGATACGGTTGACATGAAAGATGGGTCATGGAAAGAAGCTGATTTTAGTCAGTATGATGTGGTGTTTCATGTCGCAGGCATTGCTCATATAAAAGAAACAAAAAAGAATCAAGACCTTTACTTTAAAGTGAACAGGGATTTGGCTTATGAAACTGCTCAAAAGGCTAAACGAGATGGAGTAAAGCAGTTTATATTTTTGAGTTCAATGAGTGTATATGGTATCGAGAATGGTGTCATTGATCAGAATACTCCCATTAAACCTAATAGTGCCTATGGTAAATCAAAGATTGAAGCAGAAGAGTTGATAAATAAGCTTCAAGATGATTCGTTTACGGTAGCAATACTAAGACCACCTATGGTTTATGGCAAAGGTTGTAGAGGGAACTACCCGAGGTTGGTGGGACTAGCTCTAAAGACTCGCGTTTTTCCAAAGGCTGATAATAAGCGAAGTATGGTCTATATAGATAATTTATCTGAGTTTGTAAAACAGCTGATAGAAAAAAGAAGTGAGGGATTGTTTTTTCCGCAGAATACTGAGTATGTAAACACCAGTGAGATGGTTAGGCTGATTGCTGAAGCTCATGGTAAGGGAATTGTGATGATTAAGTTATTTAATCCCATACTAAGGTTAATGAATGTAAGTACGGTAAATAAGATGTTTGGTGACTTAGTATATGAGATGAGTATATCCGATTATGAAATTGATTATAGAGTTTGTGGGTTTAAAGAATCGATATCGCAGACAGAAAGTAGGAGTTAAGGATGGTGGATGAAAAGTATAGTGTTTTAATGTCTGTATATACAAAAGAAAATCCAGACTATTTTAAAACATGTATTGAGAGTATAGTCAATCAAAGCTTAATTCCTGAAGAAATTGTTATTGTTAAAGATGGACCAATAACTTTAGAGCTAGATAAAATTATCAATTACTATGAATTAAACTATGACGGATTATTCACTGTTGTGGAATTAAAAGAGAACGTAGGATTAGGAAAGGCATTAAATGAGGGACTGAAACAATGTAGGAATGAGTTAGTAGCAAGAATGGATACTGATGACATTTCTTTAGCAAATAGATGCGAACTGCAAGTTGGTGAGTTCGTAAAAGATAAAAATCTAGATATAGTGGGATCTAATATTGATGAATTTTATGATACTCCGGATAAGGTTGTATCTTCTAGAGTAGTACCTCTAGAACATGATGAAATACTTAAGTTTTCAAGAAGACGGAGCCCTTTTAACCATCCTACTGTCATGTATAAAAAGACTTCGGTTCTAAGTAATGGTGGTTATGGCGACTTTAGAAGAAACCAGGATTTAGACTTATTTGTACGGATGTTGAATAATGGGTGCAAGGCAAAGAATATTAACCGTTCATTACTTTTGTTTAGAGCGAATAAAGATAATGTGAAAAGAAGAAAAAGTTGGGATAAGTGCAGAAGTTATATATTTATGATTTATAGTTTTTGGAGAAAAGGTTATTCTAGTTTTATTGATTTAACAGTTATTGCTTTCAGTCAGATTTTTATTTTTATTTCACCAACATGGGTGCTTGAATGGATATCTGGTAAATATTTGAGAAAAACATATAAAAGAAGGTAGATTGAATGGGTGTTGAGCAAAAGATTAATAGTGTCTTGAATAAAGCACCAGCTATAAAAAAGATAGTTAAGAAGGCATATCAAGTAGCTATGTACGCAATTTCTCCTAAGCTGAAGTCAGAAGGTGAAATTGTAAAGATTACCCCTAAGGATGGGATGGAATATTTCTTTGGATATTATGATAAGTCACCCTGGGATATCAGCGGCAGGTATATGTTGTGCTTGAGAGCTAAAGATACCACTAAAGATGTGGCTCCCAATGAAGAAGCTGAAATAATACTTATTGATACAAAAGATAATAATTCATATAAAGTATTAGGTAAAACAAAGACATGGAATGTTCAACAAGGTTGCATGCTTCAGTGGTTAGGACCTGATTATTCTGAGAGAATTATCTACAATGATTTTAGAGACAGTAAATATTGTTCAGTAATATTAAACTTAAAATCAAATGAAGAGCTAGTGCTGTCTAAGCCGGTATATAGCGTTTCTGAAAATGGCAAATTTGCTTTAACACTAGATTTTTCTAGACTTCACCGTTTAAGAAAAGGATATGGTTATTCAAATTTACCAGACTATACAAAAAATGAAAAATGTCCAGATGAACCTTGTATTTGGTATCTGAATCTTAAAAATGGTGATGTAAAACCGCTATTAAGGTATACGGATTTTAAAAATTTTGAAAACAAAGCTAGCATGAATCAAGCTGAGCATAAAGTCAATCATATAATGTTAAATCCTTCAGGGGATAGATTTATGGTTTTGCATAGATGGTTGGATAAGAAAAAAAAATATACAAGGTTAGTAACTGTAAATGTAGACGGCAGCAAAGCGTTTAATTTAAGTGATGACGACATGACCTCGCATTGTTTTTGGAAAAATGATAAAGAAATTTTAGCTTATGCAAGAAAAAAAGAATATGGTGACGGATATTATTTAATGAAAGATGAGTCATGCGATTATAAAAAAATGTTGCCACAACTTGTATTTGATGGACATCCTAGTTATTCGCCCAATAAGAAATTAATAATTACTGACTCATATCCAAATCGTTCTCGAGTTTCTTCATTATATCTTATTGATAAAGATGAAATTAAAACTGTAGCAAAAGTATTCGCGCCATTTAAGTATGACAACGATTTGAGATGTGATTTGCATCCACGATGGAATAGAACAGGTGACAAAATATGTTTTGATTCTGTGTTTGAAGGGAAACGAGGATTGTATATTGTAGAGGTTATTTAAAAATAAATTGAGAGGTGCCGATCGTGAAAGAGAAAAAAACAAAGATATTATATGTGGTTTCAACTCTCAGGCAGAGTGGACCAACGAACCAACTACAAGGCATAATAAGTAACTTAGATAAAAGTAAGTATGAAGTGCAAGTACTAACTCTATCCCCTGAACCAAAGAATACTCGCCTAAATGATTTTATTCATATAGGCATAGAAGTAGAATCCTTAAATTTATCTAGATTGAAGTTTCAACTTAAAGGAAAGCAAATTCTAAAGAAATATATAGATGGATATAATCCTGACATTGTTCATACATCTGGAGTAAGAGCAGATATAGTAGTTTCAAAACTTAATGTTCCTTCAAAGCATTGTATGACTATCAGGAATTATGCGTATGAGGATTATATAGCTAAATTTGGGAGTATAGTGGGTAAAATTGCTGCTGAAAGTAATATAAAAGCAATGAAGAGATGTAATTATGTAATTTGTTGTTCAGAATCTCTAAAAGGTATGTATATGAAGATATTGCCTCAGAATTTATATGTAGTACAAAATGGTGTTGATACGAAGAAGTTTAGCCCGGCTGATGATATTGGGAGCAAATATAGTTTGCGAAATAGTCTCAGTCTTCCGAGTGATAAAGTTGTTTTTACTGTAGTGGGGAGTTTGATTAAGCGAAAGGATCCGATTACAATAATAAAAGCTTTTAAAGCTACAAATATTGAAAATAGAGCAGTTCTTATTTTACTTGGTGACGGAGATTTGATGGATCAATGTGCGAATGAAGCTGATGATTCTATTTTGATTAAAGGGAATGTTGCCTGTGTAGATGATTTCTTAAAAGCTTCTGATATTTATATTTCTGCATCAGAATCAGAGGGATTGCCCAACTCAGTGCTTGAGGCTGGGAGATGCGGTGTTAATTTGATTTTATCTGATATACCGCAGCATAGAGAAGTTTTTGAGAATAATTTAGAATATGTATCATTGTTTAATATAGGTAATATAGAAGAACTTATGGAACTTATGAATAATGAAATTTTAAAGTTTTCAAATGAGATTAACTATGATTTAGCAAATTATCTTGAAGAAAATTTTAGCAATGAAGTTATGAGCCAAAAGTATCAAAAGATATATGATTTAATGATTTCATAAATATTGAGAAAATAATAGTTGTTGGCGGAGGTGGCTTAATGGGACAAAATAAAATAATCAGCTTATTAAAGAGGCCGCAATATTTATTTTTAATACTTGGTCATAGAGGTTTTTTTAAATGGATGAATGATGAAATGTACTTAAAGATAGCATATTGGTGCAAGATGGATAAGAGATTAGATCTTAAACATCCAACAACATACAATGAAAAATTGCAATGGTTAAAATTGAACGATAGAAAACCGAAATATACTGATTTTGTGGATAAATATGAGGTTAGAAGTTTTGTCAAAGATAAAATCGGAGGCGAATATTTAATTCCTTTGCTAGGTATTTGGGATAATGTGAACGAGATAGATTTTGATAAACTGCCTAAACAATTTGTTTTAAAGTGCACACACGACTCTGGCAGTTTAGTCATTTGCACCGATAAAGATAAATTAGATTTCAGTAAAGCAAAAAAGAAATTATTAAAATCATTAAAGCATAATTATTACTGGGGGCAGAGAGAGTGGATATATAAGGATATAAAACCTAGGATAATTGCGGAACAATTTATGGTTGATGAATCTAAGAAGGAGCTTAAAGATTATAAGTTTTTTTGTTTTAATGGTGAAGTAAAAGCGATGTTTATAGCAACAGATAGAGGTGTTGATACTCGATTTGATTTTTTTGATCTAGAGTTTAACCACATGCCATTTATGCAGCACTATCCAAATGCGAATAAACAAATCAAAAAACCAAATGGGTTTGAAGAGATGATTGGACTAGCAAAAGTTCTCTCAAAAGATATTCCGCATGTTAGAGTCGATTTTTATGACGTTAATGGGAAAGTTTATTTTGGAGAAATGACATTTTTTCACTTTAGTGGCTGGGAAAAGTTTGAACCAGAAAATTACGATCAAATATTTGGAGAATGGTTAAAAATTCCATTTAGTTAGTAAAAATAATAATGTGAGGGCGTTAAGTTTATGAACATAACAATTTTTATAGGAGGGTTATCTGGTGGTGGAGCAGAAAGAGTGGTTTGTAATTTGGGCAATTTTTTATCTGCGAGACATAAAGTAACCATACTAACAATGTCAAACGATACCCCAGCATATAAATTGAATGAAAGTGTCAGAAGAGTATCATTAATTAAAAATGAAGAATCGCAAAACTATCTTATTAAGAACTTGAAAAGGTTAATTAGATTTCGAAATTATATAAAAAAATCAGATACAGATATATATCTGGTAATGTTGCCAAGAACCATTAGCATTATGTTAGCTTATAGAAAACTTATTAATGTTCCGGTTATTATATCAGAAAGATGCGATCCGAAAACAAGATATGAAACTTCAAAAATCAGAAGATTGATAATGCAGAAGTTATACCCTAAAGCTGATGGATTTGTTTTCCAAACTGAAGATGCGATGAGTTATTACTTAGAGATAATAGGAGATAGAGGTATTGTTATACCTAATGCAATAAATGAGGAATTTGTCAGAGAGACATTTAGAGGTTTGCGTAAGAAAAAAATTGTATCCGCAGGGCGATTAACGAGTCAAAAAAACTTTGCATTGCTGATTGAGGGATTCGCAAAAATTGCAAATAAGCATCCAGATTATAAATTGGTAATTTATGGAGATGGCCCTCAAAAAGGTAAATTGCAGAGATTGACAAAAGATTTAGGTATTAGTGAGAAGGTTGAGTTTCCAGGTTATGTAAATGACTTTGGAGATTATATTATTGATGCTTCTCTTTTTGTAATGTCTTCAAATTTTGAAGGTATGCCAAATGCTTTGATGGAAGCAATGGCTTTAGGTTTGCCTTGCATATCAACTGATTGTCCTTCAGGTGGTCCCAAATTTCTAATTAAAAATGGAATTAATGGCTTTTTAATACCGGTTGGTGATGTTGACAAATTAGCAAATATTATAGATTTGGTTTTATCTGATAAAAAACTATCGCAAAAAGTTGGGGAAAATGCATATAGTATATTAGAAGAACTGAGCAACGAAAAAATATATCAAAATTGGGAAAATTATTTAACTCATATATACAATGAATCTAAAGGAAAAATTGTGTGATAAATGAAAGCATTAGTTAGGAGTAATTAAATGGAATTTAGAAGTGTAAGCTCAATTATTATATTTTCTTTAATACTTGGAATTATTATATATATAGAACTTAAAAGAAAAACAAAGATAGATTTTTTACTAATTTATAATATTTCGTATGCAATGTTTTTTTCAATAATCCCAATTGCAACAATATTGTTTCCAGATACATTAAATTATGGGGTGCCTGCTAATTGGTCTTATCATTTCGAAACTTATCATAAAAACTTATTAGCTAGTGCAATATTTGCGTTATCTTTTTATATAGTATTTGTTTTAACTACAAGGTCTCTAGAGAAAAAAACATTTGCATTAAAGAGAATTAAGAATAATATAAAGTATATAGAAAATGATAAAATATTTATTTTGGGGATTGTTTTTTTATTAGTAGGCATAGGATCATTTTTTATTTATTCTACTACTATGGGAGGACCCGTTAATGCTATAAGATATGCTCAACTTAAAAGAAGTGGCGTATATGAAACTACAGGAGCAGTTACCTTTTTTAAGCATTTTATTAGAAGTGTTTATTTCGCTTTATTTGTGTTTTTAACAGTAAACTCAAGTAATAACAAATTCAAATCAATAAAAAAAATACTGTTGGTCATTTCAATTGTTTTTTCAATTATTGCACTTTTGGTATATTCAGGAAGAGCAAATATAATAATCCTATTAACTGCAATATTGTTACATAAAGGAATTGTTAATGGAAATGTAAATAAAAAGCAATTTGTAAGTTTTGGAGTAATATTTGTTGCATTTACTATAATACTAGTTTTTTATAGACCGTTTATGCTTTTTTTATCTGGCAGAGAAGTAACATTCGCTTTTACAGATTTTTTTGCTAGTGCAGTAACGGGGATTATAAAAGCATTTTCAGTTCCAATTATATCCTTAATGGTAGCGATTGAATATATTTCGATAAATGAGATTAGTTTTGGAACTGGATTTTTGCAGATATTTATAGATGTAATTCCTAAAAGCATAATTGGTACTGACCTCGTATACACTGTAAATAATTACAATACAGAGTTATTTGGGTTTAAGCTTGATAGCCGAATGTATAATATTAATGCAGGTTTACTAGCTTATTTTTTCTATGAGTTTTACTGGATGGGAGTAGTAATAGGAGGGGCAATAACTGCTCTAGTTATAAAGATTTTAGATGATTGGTTAATGATTTTAAAATCAAACAGCACTTTAGGACTAATGATGGTATATTTTTTATTTAATTTACCAAATAGAATCTTAGCTGGTGATCAAGTTGGAGGCATAAAGAGTCTGTTGATTCTATATTTAGAATTAATGGCATTAATAATATTGGTGTACAAAAGCAAGAAATCGAATGTATTGATAGAACCTAATGATGGTTAGAGATCAAACATCAAGCCTATTGACAAAGGAGTATTTGTATAAATGCAAAAGTTTATGAAAATGGTAAGTAGTAATAAACGTTTCTTGATGTACTCTGTTTTAAAGATTTTAATACTTATATTGGGGCTTGTAACTAATATTTTTATAGTAAGAAAGTTATCCATTGATGAGTATGGGGTTTTTTCTATTGCTCTTATGTTAATTGGTTTAATTACTACTTTTGGTTTTAGCTGGAGTTCCTCCTCAATTCTGTACTATGGGAGTAGAGAAAAAGCTAAGACAGGATCTATCAATAAAACATTTTGGGCTAGAAATATTATAATTTCGGTAAGTCTTATTCTCACCACTGTTTTTTTTGTTTTGTTTAGAGATCAGATTAATGATTATATAGGTTTAAATATTGCATTTTTAATTTTGATATGGCTTTATGTAAGTGTAGCCGAAGATTATTTAAGTCAATATTTTCTAGCAGTTAAACGACAATTAATGTCAAGTATGCTATCAGTAACTGCAAAAGTAATTTATATTCTAATGATTTTTACATTTAAATTTGACGTAAGAATGTTAGTTATATTAAATATAGTTAGTCATGCTTCAGTTCTTTTTTATATTTTTGGTTTGAATAGGAAGGATATTGGGAAATTTGAGTTTGAAAAAGAATGGTTTAAAGAAGTATTGAACTTTTCTTTATGGCAACTGTTTGGCTTTTCTGGTCTGTATTTAATTAACTTTGGTGATACTGCGGTTATTAAATATTTTATGACTACTGAAGACGTAGGTATTTATAATGCGGCATATAAGTTATTCAACGCTATAGCCAGTTTTGCTTTTGTGATAAGTAGTTATTATGCGGTGAGTATCTCACAGTATTTTGAAAATAATGATTCGAAAAAAATAAAGCAATTTTTCTATAAAGAAAGATTTTTTATTTTGGGGCTAAGTACATTGGCTCATATAGTGGTTATGATTTTTTCGAAATCTATTATTTTGACCTTATATGGAGTTAGATATGCTGATTCGGTTGCGATTTTTAATATTTTAATGCTTGGAAGTATTCTGAGATATTTTTCCGTATTTTATATGTTATATTTTAATACGAATGGCAAACATAAGTTTCAGCAATACATTAACATTTTGAGGGCCGTTCTAAATTTAGGTCTGGATATTATCTTTATTAAAATTTTCGGATTAATCGGACCAGCAATAGCTACATCAGTTGCAATATTAATGACTTTAATTATTTCAGGATTTTACAGTGAAAAAAGCATTAGAGATATTTCTGTGCGTGAGAGGTGAAAATATGATATCTGTCGTCAAAAAAAAAGCTAAGAAGAATGAATTGGTTATAAAAATATATGATAAGACATTAAATTGGTATTATAAATATATTTTAACCGATAGGAGGTTAATTAAACAAATTTTTAAAAGAAAACTTAATAGAGATGTTGAGCTTAAAAACCCAGTTAAGTATAATGATAAACTTCAATGGCTGAAATTGCATTGGAAAGATCCATTAGCAAAAAGGTGTGCAGATAAATATGAAGTAAGAGAAATTGTGAAAGAAAGAATTGGTTCTGAATACTTAAATGAACTGATTGCTGTTTATAAATCAGTTGATGAAATTGATCTTAAAAAGCTTCCAAATAGATTTGTATTAAAAGGGACACACGGTTCAGGATTTAATATTATATGTGAAGATAAATCTCGAGTCAATTGGGATGAAAAATTTAAAGAAATAAAAAGATGGTTTTACAGAGATTATTATTGGAAAAATAGAGAACCTGTTTACAAGGGAATAAAGCCCCGCATAATTTGTGAGAAGTTTTTGGTTCAGAATGATGGAGAGGAATTAAGAGATTATCGTTTTTTTTGTTTCAATGGAGAACCTAAATTTATAACTGTTGATTTTAGTATAACTGATAAGGAAAAAACAAGAAGAAACTTATATGACCTGCAATGGGGTTTAATGGATGCTGAAATATCATATCCTAAAGAAATCGATATAAAAGTAAATAAGCCAGAAAAGCTTGACGAGATGATAAATTTAAGTAGAAAGTTATCTTCAGGATTTCCTCATGCAAGAGTAGATTTTTATTATATAGATAATAGAATTATATTTGGTGAAATCACATTCTTTCATCAAAGTGGTGTAGGGAAAATATCACCTGAAGACTTTGAGATTAAGATGGGAAACTGGTTAAATATCCCAATTGACACTGGAGGTAATTAGAAATGAAAATACTAATAACAGGTGCCGCCGGATTCATCGGCTTTCACCTTTCAAAGAAATTACTTGATCAATCTTATCAAATAATAGGAATTGATAACTTGAACGACTATTATAATCCAAACCTAAAACAGTCCAGACTTGAGATTCTAGGTAAATACAATAACTTTAATTTCCATAAAGTAGACTTAAAAGACAAAACTGAAGTAGATCAAATCTTCGAAACCTACCAGCCTAGTCACGTCATAAATTTAGCGGCTCAAGCAGGAGTGCGTTACTCCATTGAGAATCCCTATGCTTATGTGGATTCTAACTTAACTGGTTTTATGAACATCTTAGAGGCTTGTAGAAATTATCCAGTAGAGCATCTTCTTTATGCATCTTCAAGCTCTGTTTACGGAGGTAATAAGGTAGCACCATTTTCTACAAATCATAATGTGGACCATCCGGTTTCACTTTATGCTGCTACGAAGAAGTCAAATGAATTGATGGCCCACACCTATAGTCATCTTTATGGCATTCCAACAACAGGACTTAGATTCTTCACAGTTTACGGACCATACGGAAGACCAGATATGGCTTACTTCTCATTCACAAAGGACATTTTAGCCGGAAAGCCTATCAAAGTATTTAATCATGGAAAGATGGAAAGAGACTTCACTTATATTGATGATATTGTAGAAGGTATCGTGAAGCTAATTAATAAAGCGCCTGTTGCAAATAAAGAGTGGGATGAAAGTAAGGATGATTTAAGTACAAGCTTTGCACCTTACAAAATCTACAACATTGGCAATAACAACCCGGTGCAACTCATGAGGTTCATCAACGCTTTAGAGTCAGCACTTGGAAAAGAAGCAGAGAAAGTATATATGGATATGCAGCCTGGGGATGTATTGAGAACCTATGCTGATGTGTCAGATCTTGAAAGAGACATTAACTTTAAACCATCTACGAGTATTGAGGACGGACTTAAGAAATTCGTTGAATGGTATGAAGAATATTATAAAGTAGAGAAATAGGCTAAATGAAAATGAAAGTCATACTCAAATTAAAGCTATTAGGTCTTAAATGATCTTACATAAATCAAGGGGGTATTCAAAACATGAAAATTACAATCGCTGGAACAGGCTATGTTGGTCTGTCTAATGCCATACTTTTAGCGCAACATAACGAGGTAATCGCACTAGATATCATCAAAGAAAAAGTGGATATGATCAACAATAAAAAGTCACCAATAGCAGATCCTGAAATTGAAGAGTATTTAGCAACTAAGGATCTTAATCTAACTGCAACAACTGATAATTATGAGGCATTCAAAGATGCTGACTATGTAATCATTTCTACGCCAACAAACTACGATCCAGAGAGGAACTACTTTAATACAAGAACTGTAGAAGCAGTCATAGCAAATGTATTATCGATAAATCCAGATGCTGTAATGATTATTAAGTCTACAGTACCTGTTGGGTATACAGAATCAATCAAAGAAAAATTTGATACAGAGAATGTTATTTTCAGTCCTGAATTCTTAAGAGAAGGAAAAGCACTTTATGATAATCTCTATCCATCAAGGATCGTTGTTGGGGAGCAGTCGGAGAGAGCTAAAGTGTTCGCTGAACTACTAGCTCAAGGGGCAATCAAGGAAAATATTGATATTCTATATACAGATGCAACAGAAGCAGAGGCGATTAAATTGTTCGCCAATACCTACCTTGCCCTTCGTGTAGCTTACTTTAATGAGCTTGATTCCTATGCAGAAGTAAGGGGGCTTAACACTAAGCAGATTATCGAAGGCGTTGGGCTGGATCCACGTATCGGTAATCACTACAATAACCCTTCATTTGGTTATGGTGGATACTGCTTGCCTAAAGATACAAAACAATTATTAGCCAATTACCAAGATGTGCCTCAAAACGTGATGTCTGCGATAGTGGATGCAAATAGAACGAGAAAAGACCATATCGCTGATATGATCATCAAGAGACAGCCTAAGATTGTAGGAATCTATAGACTTACAATGAAGATGGACTCTGACAACTTCCGTCAGTCTGCAATTCAGGGGGTCATGAAACGTATCAAAGCCAAGGGTATCGAGGTAGTGGTATTTGAACCAGCCTTGAAAGAGGATGAATTCTATCATTCTAGGGTTATCAAGGATTTTGATGAGTTCAAGAAGATCTCAGATGTTATCGTAGCAAATAGATTATCGGATGAGATTAGAGATGTCGTGGACAAGGTCTATACACGAGATTTATTTAGTAGAGATTAATAGACAAGACTTGATCCCACCTATCCAACTACCCAACTCCCCAAGAAACTTTTCATCTACATAAGTAAATTTTGGGAATCTTATATGAGGCTTAGAAGTAATAAGGGTTACACCAACTAAAGCTTAGATTTGAGAGGTGCCGGGCACGGACAAGTTGATTAGGGTGATGGAGAGATGAGCAACTATACAGAATAAACAGATAGGCAAATAGGCTGGTATCAAGAACGGTTGTGATGGTAACACCCAGATAAACAGTGATGGTAACTTTTCAGATTGGTAGTGAAAGATAACGGACAATATAGGAATGCAGACATAACACATCAAAGAGAACGGGCATGAGAAGAGTAAGTTAGATAGCTTTGCCCGTTTTATTTATAAATGAAGGTGTCAGAATATTGTATTAAAGGTTGAAGTGTGGGAGGTATTAATGAACGCATCAGTTTTGTTAGCTATTGTGTGTTTATATTAAAGGTTTAAAGGGGGAGAAGAAATGTCAATCAATTCATATTTAACTGACTTAGCAAGTGACCTTGTATTATCATCAGATGAGAAATCAAGCATAGGGACATCAATTGATACGCTCTCAAGAAGGCTAGATCTATATTTTAGTAGTGGAGAATTACATAAGCATTTTCAATTCGGATCGAGCACTAGAGGAACAATATTGCCAAGAAAAGCAGATTCAGGATCAGATATTGATTATATGGTAGT
>DMAW01000005.1 GCA_003446375.1 Eubacteriaceae bacterium
GCTTTTTAATTTTTTAAATCTTACAATCCCTTCCACTCTAAACAGAGTTATCATTTGCCTGTATCCAAAATTTTCTAATATTCCATAAAGACACAATTTTAAAACCTGATTTAAATAAGGGTATTTATTAAAAGTATATTCTTCTAAAAGTATGGCCCCCAGCGATAAAAGTACTCCATAAAGCATGGCCGCTGTTAAGAATAACATAAAGTACTTAGCATTTAGCAATCCAAAAATGTATGACAGCGGAATCAAAAGGTATCCTAAAAATTCTACAACAGCCCCAAACATCTCAAATATCCAGAAATAAGGTAGTGTAATAAGACCAACCTGTTTATACTTCGGGTTAAAAAGCATATTTTTGTGCTTAAATAAACTGTCCATTAGACCGATCTGCCACCTTCTTCTTTGGCTTCTTAAATCTTTTATACTCTCTGGCACTTGTGTCCAACATACAGGATCTGGGATGAATTTAATTTTATATTCACGTTTATTCCTTAAAAAGTATTCATGAAGTTTTACAACAAGTTCCATATCCTCTCCCACTGTATCTTTATCATATCCCCCAACTTCAATTACTGCATCTTTTTTAAATGCCCCAAATGCACCAGATATTAGCAGTACAGAATTTATTACATCCCATGCTGTTCTTCCACTCAGAAAAGCCCTTAAATATTCTATTACTTGAAAAATAGCAAGGTAACTTGTGGGAAGATTTACGTTTATTACTTTGCCTTCTACTACTTTAGTTCCATTTGCAACTCTGACAATACCACCAACTGCAATAGTTCTTTTATCTTCAATAAAAGGCATCATTACTCTTACAAGCGAATCACTATCTAATACAGAATCTGCATCAACAGGAACTATAACGGGATAATTTGATATGTTTATACCTGCGTTTAGTGCATCTGCCTTTCCTCCGTGTTCTTTATCAACCAGAATAAGATTAGGTATATCTATGTTTCTGTAGATACCTTTTACTTTTCTCGTTTTAATACGGTACCTGATGGGTTGAGTTACTTCCTTTAGGTCAAAAGCCTCAATAACTTTTTTTAATGTCTCATCGTGTGAACCATCATTTATCACAATTACTTCAAACAACGGATATTGCAATGCTAGAAGTGACCTGATATTTTCAACAATTGTTTTTTCCTCATTAAAAGCAGGAACTAGTATAGACACTGGTATCATATTACGAGAACCCATGTATCTTTGATAGTCTGAATACACCATCTTTCTCATATAGTTGGTCAAATTAAAGGACGCTATTAATAATTGCAAAAAATAGATCAGATTTATCGATACAACGTAGTAGATAATGAAAATATTAAAATTGATGATTACTGACTTAACTAAGCCTATGTTCATGCCATAGCCTCCTGCTTTCTTTTAGCAACGTAATCTTCGAGCAAATCAAGAAGTCTGGGACTCTTGTTATCAATTAAGTCATACTCTATGAGTTTATTCAACCCATAAGTCGTTTCTAAAACTGCGATAATTATATCTTTTGCAAACCTGTCATTTCCCTGCAAAACTAATTTGACCATATCCAAGCCCCCTTCAATACTAACCAAAGAATATGCTGAGTTATATCTTACATACCATTGTGGATCTGATAAAGCTTTAACCAGCGGTAAAAGTGCTCTGCTATCTTTTATTTGCCCCAAAGCTTTTGCAGCCATTGCTCTAACTTCCCATTCTTTGTCATTTAAGAGTTCTATAATTATATCAACATACTTATTGTCTCCAATGTTTCCCAAAGCTTTTAGTGCTGCTAGTCTTTTTTCTTTGTTACTACTATTCAAAAATAATGCTATATCATCTACTAATGCTGCTTCTCTGTGATTACCCGCAGATTTTATAAAAATTGAAGATATAAAATCGTCCTCTGAATGTATTAAAGTCTTATAAATATATAATTTGTCACCTTCAAAGCTGTCCGCAATTTCAATAAGACTTCTTTCGCTCAGGGGAATAGTCTCCGAAAGTTTCCTGAAAGATTCTAGAAATGCCGTTTCATCTCCAATTTTAGCAAGTGCTAAAAGAGCGTTGTATTTTATATCTGTAGAAGGATGGGGAACCAAATTTAATAGTGGCTGTATTGCTTTTTTGCTTCTAAATTCTCCTAAATTTTTGCAGGCCAGTGCAACTTGATGTATATTTTTGTTCTTTAACCTTTTTATTTCATATTCTACCAGTCCAATATCTTCGCACAACTTTGATAATTTTAACCTCTTATCTTTTTCAATCTTTCCAAAATGATAAATTATTCTCTCTTCTATTATTTCTCTTCGTATCTTATCTTTCATAATATTCCTTATTTTGTTTATTTCCATCTCATAACTGTTCTCTATATCAAGCATAGCTATTAAATTATCTATGTACGCGTTTACTTCCATTAAATATTTCTTTTTCATCCTTTCTCTTATTTTTTCATGTATTTTTTTAAATATCAAATAAAAGAATAAGAAGAATATTATTATCGCAAATCCAATTATTGAATATAAAACCAATAATTCCACAAAATCACCCCATTTTAAAACAAGATTTTCGCAAATCAAGTCTATATAAGTGTCTGAAAAAGGGGTTAAATCATTTCCTATTCTCTAGCTGGAATAAAACGAAAACAAATCGAAAACCTAACTGGGGAAATGAAAAATGACTCACTACAATATTACCATAAGATTTTGAAATTTTGCAATACCTTTTTGTAAAAAAAGCTAAAGATGAAAAGCTAGCTAAATTCTTAGAGTCTGTGCTCACTCAAATCCTGGTAACTCAGGCTACTGAGCAAATCAAAGCTGAATCCTATAAAAGAACAGAAAAGAGGCAAGACTATCGTAACAGTTACTATTCAAGAAATTTAGTCACTAGAGTTGCTACCCTTCCCTTAAAGAGTTTCAAGACTTTGCAATGGTAAATTTACCAGTGACCTTTTTAACCGTATATTCCCAAGTCTGGAATCTGGCATTCGTCTAATTGGAGCTTTATTAATAGAACAGGAAGGAAGTATTTAGACATGAGAGAGTATTTTAAGTGGCAAAAAGAGGTTTCAAAAAATCAAATGAAAAGGTTATTCCAATAAAATAACCTTTATTACCACCCCTAGTTTTTAGTAACTGCCGAAAGTACTCGTTGTCAAGGATGAGCAAAAGCCGGCAATAGCGTATCCTTGACACCAGGAGTCGGAGGCAGTACAATGAATTGAACGGTGGTGATAAAGAAAGTTCATATTCCAACCAGAGAAATTTTACGCAAAAATTTGGAGTTGACCATCCAGGTATGTAAATGAAATGATATAAGACATAATAACCTATCTATCGATTTTGTAGAGCGTACTCGATATGTATTTAAGCCAAGGTCGTTCTTTGTCGCCTAAAAAAAATCTCTGTGGGCCACCTCTGACTGGTGTATTATCATTTTTATTTTATCTCTGACCCCACCTTCCTTTGTTTTGATTTTTTCCCGGTGAGATCTTCTTTTCTACATCTATACCTCATTTTCCTGCTTCATCACCTACTGAAATTCTACACTATCTATAATCACGTCCGTGTCAAGATTTGTACTCTTGTTACTGTCAGTATATAATTACCACAGGGTAACAAATATGTTGTTCCAAAAGATTATAGAAAGATTAAGTGCTATATTATCATGTTATATAGGATTTGGGGAATGAGGTAAACTTATGGGAACCCCGATGCTTGCTACTACAGTGTTGGATAGATTATTACACCATACCCGTATAATCAATATAAGTGGGAACAGTTACCACCTGAAGGATAAGGTTAAGAGCTGGCCTATATGGTAACCTGCATATCAAGACTTAATTTTAAAAAACCTGGTGGGACAATTTAAAACCGTTGAAAAGAGGTCAATTCAAATCCGCTATTGAGATATTCTATTTTTT
>DMAW01000014.1 GCA_003446375.1 Eubacteriaceae bacterium
CTTTTTATTCATTAGATCACTCCTAGCAAAATTTTATTATGAGATCAAGTTGGGCAATGTCATGACGATTGCAGGGAAAAATGTAATCACAATAAGAGTAACGCCCATGATTATAAAAAACGGAATAAGCGTAACATACATCCGCTCTAGCTTGACGCCTGAAATCAAGTGGCCTATCATCAGCGCTCCGCCGACGGGAGGAGTCATCATTCCGATGGCCAGGTTGAAAATCATTATTATTCCAAAATGCACCGGGTCTACTCCAATGCTCATAGCGATAGGCAAAAATATCGGCGTAGTGATTATAAGTATAGAGCCCATATCCATGATCATGCCGAGCAATATCAAAATGAGGTTTATTATCAGCATAATTACTATAGGATTTTCTGTAACGTTGTATATTAAACTTGACAGCATTTGAGGAACCCTTAGATAAGCAATCACAAAGCCAAAGCTAGCAGAAACCCCCATTACCACAAGGAGCCTGGAGGCAGTTGTCACACATCGGCCCAAAAGGTCCCAAAAGCGCTTTGGTGTCATGTCCCTATATATAAATGTAGTTACGAATAACGCCCATAATATAGCTATTGCAGCTGATTCAGTAGCGGTGAAAACCCCTGTGGTAGCGCCAACGATGATGATCACCAAGGTCATAAGGCCCCAGAAAGATGAAAAGAATGTCTTTATAAGCCTTACAAGGTTAAAAGCATCCCCCTTTGGATAGCCTCTTTTGATTGCGCAGTAAAAAGAATAAATCATAAGCACAAGTGCCAGCAAAAGTCCGGGAACTATGCCTGCAAGAAAAAGCTTGCTGACAGATGCTACGCCTCCGGCAGCCATTGCGTAAATGATCATGTTGTGGCTTGGAGGAATCATAAGTCCCTGTTGGGCGCTGGTTATGGTTATATTGGTGGCAAATTCTTCATCGTAGCCTTGCTTTTTCATCATGGGGATAAGGACAGTTCCCAAGGAAGAAATGTCAGCAAGAGGTGAACCCGAGATTCCGCCAAAAAAAGTACTTGCGGAGATATTTACCATGGCCATGCCTCCCCGAACCCAGCCAATAAGAGCTTCGACAAACTCGATTATTTTTTCAGACAAGCTGCCGTCTGAGAGTACTTCACCGGCTATTATGAAAAGAGGTATCGCAAGCATGCCATAGGAGCGGATGGTCGCAAGGCCCCTGGTAATTATAATTGAAAGGGGCAGGCCTAGGTACAGCATGGTACAAGCGCTTGCTATAAGTATCGAAAACATTATTTCCATCCGCATGAAAAGCAAAAATAAAAAAATGCCTAAGAGCATCAATATGCCAATGGTTTGAGTATCCATCATCTTGCCTCCTTTTGCTTTGTTCGGTATTTAAATTTTTTATAGTATTTTTCAAACTTGGCGACTAAAAAAAGTCCATATCCGGCAGGCATCGCAGCATATGCAAAGGCCTCTGAGATCTTTAGCCCCATATATTTTATGTCGATAGTATTTTTTGTTGCCATGACGGCGTAACAGAGCATTACAGCAGATACAGCTACTATTAAGATGTCGTAAATAACTTCTTGGATAGATATAAATTTTTTTGATACGAACTTGTCGATGACAGTGATTTTTATATGCAGATCATTTCTAAGGGCATCGGCTCCGCTTAACATCCCGAGCCATAAAAGAGCAAACAAAACAAGCTCTTCTCCCCATATAGGGGTTTTGTTAAGCAAATATCGTCCGAATACAACTGCCCACATAACTATGAATATGACTAAAAGCAAAATTCGACATATTACGTTGATTGCTTTAAAAAGATTGTCGATTCCTTTTTCTAAAGACACGGCATATCTCCTCCTTGGTTTAAAAATTTTTGCCCTGCACCTGGTGAGTGCAAGGCAAAATAATTATCTTAATGCACGAATCTCATCGACTATATCTAAATAGTCAGCTGCGAACTTTTCGTACATAGGCTGAACCATCTCAAAGATATCATTTTTCTCATCTTCTGTAAGCTCAATGATCTTGACGCCTTCCGCAAGAAGAGAAGTCTTGATACTTTCTTCATCGGTCTGGTTTTGCTCTCTGTTGTAATCACTGGCCACTTGGGCAGCTTCTTTAAAGATTTCTTTTTCAGTATCGCTTAGGTCGTTCCAGAGCTTTTCGCTTACGGCTAAAAAACCACCTGCAAATATATGCCCGTCTTCGAGTATGTATGGCGCGACTTCGTTTAAAAGGCTTGCCTGATAGCCAGAGTATGGATTTTCTGCACCGTCTACTACCCCTGTAGATAATGCGCCGTAAACCTCAGGCCATGCAATCGGCGTAGCAGATGCCCCAAATGCTTCTACAAGGCCTACATAGATATCAGATGGCTGAACTCTTATTTTTCTGCCTGCAAGGTCGTGATAAGAGTCCATATCCTTTGTGGTAAAGAAGTGTCTTGCTCCTTCTTCTATGTAGCCCAAAGCTACCAGCCCCCAGCCTTGTGAATTGATGTCGTCTAAAACTTCCTGGCCAAGCTCAGAATCTGCAAATTTCCAGAAGTGGTCTCTGTCAGCTATCATGTAAGGAAGGCCGAAGATGCTGCCTTTTTCATAACCATAGTACCCAAGAAGCTCTAGCTGTCCTCTGGCAGAGTCGATTACTCCGTCTGAAAACATGTCTCTGATATGAGTTCCGCCTGTTTCGATCTCACCACTTAAGTACTTTATGTGGGTAATCTTTCCGCCGCTTAGTTCTTCAATGGTTTCGGCAAACTTGATCTGAGTTCTGCCCATTATATGGTTTTCGCCCATTCTGTCTGCCAGTGAGATTTGCCGTGTTTCCACTTCTTCTAGGTTGTAGCTGCCTTCGTAAGCGCCTTGGTCTCCATTATCCTGAGCGTCGCTAGATGAACCGCCGCAACCGGCCAATGTGGTAGTAAGCATAAGACCAATTAGACCTAGTGCCAAGATTTTTTTGTTGATTTTCATGTTATTCTTCTCCCCTTTATATTTGTAATCGAGTTCATGCTTATGATTATAGTACGGAGCAAGAAGAGAATCATTGCAAAAAAAGCTTAGAACATTGCAAATATTGACTTTTTGACAGAGAGAATATATTCTGTTATATGAAACGCTATTTTGAATAGAGGAATAAAGTTGATGAAAACCTTGTTTAAAAAAAGAATTCTCTAGAAAGGTTGGAATAAAACAATGAATAATCCGCAAGAATTTCCATTTTATAATAAACCTATCCCTAAGATACATGTGGAGGAAGGTTTGAATTTGCTGTATTTTTCTGATGAAAAGCCGGGCAATTTTTTTCTTCACAGCCATGACTTTATAGAGGTTATGTTCGTGCTTGATGGCAAAATATCCATATCCGCAGAGGGTGCACGGTACCCGGTGGACAAAGGAAGCGTTGTAATAGTGCCCAAAGGGCTCTTACACTGCACGATTGTAGAAGAGCAGAGCTTAAAGTATGAGAGATTCGTGCTGCATATAGACCCCAAATACATAGAGAGCATAATCGGAAATTACAAGATAGAGTCAAATCGTTTTGATTTTTTAAATGAACCCTGTGTTCGTGAATGCAGTCAAGAGAGCAGATGGAGGCTTAGGGGTATATTGGATAGGATCTTCTATGCCGGCGAGCGCACTGGAGAAGTGGGACGAGCCCTTCTCCAGTGCCACACAATGGAGCTTATGATAACTTTTTTAGATATCATGAACAGGGACAAAAGATCGAGGCTAGCCATGAAAAACCCTGAGGTAGGACAGATAATAGAGCATATAAACAAAAACTTTACGGATCCGGCATTGGCTATGGGAAACATCACGTCACAAGTGTATCTTAGTCCTGGATATATATCTAGGTTGTTTAAAGAGTACACGGGAACGACTATTTACAATTTTCTTATGCAAAAGAGGCTTGAACATGCCAAAGAGCTTATCAAAGATGGCTGGATGGTCACACATGCTTGCATGGAATGCGGGTTTACAGATTACACCTCATTTTTGAAGGCATTTAAAAAAGCTTATAAAATGACGCCTAAAGACTACCAAAAAGAGTATACGACCAAAAACATCCCGGGAATTTAATTCCCGGGGTTTTTTAGTCTTCGGATCAATTAGATGCCTCCTTTGCATATTGTGACGGAGTAATTTGCGTCATCTTCTTAAAGACTCGGGTAAAGTAGTTTAGATCGTTAAATCCTACTATGAATGCAACGTCTGTAATTGACATATCCTTTTGTTCAAGGAGGAGCTTGGCTTCTTTCACCCTCTGTTGGTTTATATACTCAGTAATTGTATGCCCGGTTTCCGCCTTGAATTTTCTTGACAGGTGGGAAGGGTTTGACGGTATGGTGTCGGCAATTTCCGTTAATGCAAGACTGCTTTCAAGGTTTAGGTTTATATAGTCTATAGCTTGCCTTACAATGGGGCTGTAGCCGGAGGTCGAATGACTTTGTACCAGCTCGCAGTATTCAATGGGTATAATCTCGGAGAGCTTTTTTAAAAAAGGCAGATTTGGAGCCTTTTCTATCATGATCGCAAACTTTTCCGACAGGTTGTGAATGTATATTGGATTGACGCCTCCCTTTCTGGCCGCCGTGCGGCAAAGGGTGTTTAAAACAAACAGCAGGTTCTTAAATGAGCGGGTAGGGTCGTTTGGGATCCTATCTGGAATCGAGAAGAAAATTGCTGATTTTTTATTTAAGTCTTTTAGCTTTTCCAGATCTCCCATGGTGATTGTGTCAAGGAATCTCTTTTCATGTTCGTACCGTGCTTCTACTATGGTATTATTTTCTTCGACTTTATCCTTCAGTGCTTCTACGGTTTTAAATGGCGTTGAAACATCGGTTATTGCCACCTTTGGAGGCGATGCTTCCACAGCTGTCATATTGGAAACTATATGGGAAAGTGCATTTGTATCATTGTTGCTAAGTACTGATAGGGATTGATAAAACTGCCTAAGGGTGTTTCTTTCACTGACAGGAAACTTGTTTTTATATATTACGTCGCTTATAAAGCTTAAATCGGGAATCAAAGATAGAAAAGGGCCGATGACTAAAAAACCAATCAAGCGGCTTTGGTGATAATAGCCTGAAGCAATGTATTCCAACCGAAATGAGTTTATGTAATAACAGCAGATATCTTTTTCGGCCAATATGGCTCTTTTCATATGTTCCAAGTCGCTCTTATCCAAAGAAAGTGAAGTGGGAATAGACCCTCCTATTCGGAAGGCGGAAAGCTCAAAATCCATGTCGTAAAAACGGACATCTATCTTAGTGACTAAGTGCAGTGAATTTACTAGTGCCTGTAAGGAAGTACTCAAGCTATTGTCTTTAGTTTCCATTATATCACCTGATTTCTTTTCTTAATTAATACCATAAAATATTTATAAATGCAATACAAATGCTATTTTCGGCAATATTGTATGATAAATGATAATTGGGATGTAATATAATAACCATAAAGATGCAACCGCTTACAGTCGCCTGGAGACAGGGCATAAGCGGCAATATCAAAGGAGTGGTAAAATGCGCACAAAGATTCAAATGAATGATGGTTGGGAGTTTTTTAGAGAAGGACAAAAGTCTGTTAAAGTATCGATTCCTCATACATGGAATGCAATAGACGGAGCAAACGGCTTTGATTACTATAAGGGGCAATGCATATACAAAAAAGAATTTTTCGTCGAAAAATCAAATGAAAGCAACAGCTTGTTTCTTGAATTTGAAGGATCTAACAGCGTAACGGATGTATATGCCAACGGTAGGCATTTGGGACAGCACAGAGGAGGCTACTCAACATTTAGATTCGACGTTACAAAGGTGCTGAAATTTGGAGAGATGAACGACTTAGAGGTTAGAGTAGACAATACCGTATTTGAAGATGTCTATCCTCAAATGGCCGACTTTACCTTCTACGGCGGCATATACAGGGACGTAAGTTTAATAGTTTCTAATCTAATACACTTTGATTTGATGGATTACGGTTCTCAAGGTATATACGTAATCCAAAAGAATGTCACTGATGAAGTTGCAGAGCTTGAGGTAAAAACTAGGATCTCGAATGACAGCGATGAAGATAAAAAGGTTAGGATTTGGATAGATATTAAAGACTCAGAGGGCGAGATAGCGGCATACGGAGCAAAAGAAGTATTGCTGGCACCTAAGGAGACTAAGATAGAATCATTAGAAATACAAATAGAAAGCCCGAGGCTGTGGAATGGAAAAAAAGATGCTCATATGTATACAGCTATATGCTCTTTGACGAGCTTCAACGATACTATAGATTATGTGGAGATACCATTTGGCACGAGGTATTTTCATGTGGATGCTGAGAAAGGATTTTTCTTAAACGGCAAGTATCTGCCTTTAAACGGCGTGTCAAGGCATCAAGACAGAAAAGACATGGGCTGGGCCATAACAAGTAAAGAGCAGGATGAGGACATGGCTCTTATAAAAGAGGTTGGAGCAACATCTATAAGGCTTGCCCACTATCAGCATAACCAATACTTTTACGATTTATGCGACAGAGAAGGCATGATCGTATGGGCAGAGATTCCCTTTATATCTATCATGTCTAAAACAGAGACTGAAGGGATCAACCCTAAGCTGCAGCTTAAAGAGCTAATAAGGCAAAATTTCAACCACCCTTCAATAATCTTTTGGGGTGTGCAAAACGAGATACAAATAGGCGGAGACAGGCCGGAAGTCAGAAAAGTGGTAAAAGAGCTTAATGAAATTGCCAAGGCCGAGGATCCAACAAGGCTTACTACCATGGCTAATGTAATGTTCGTAGAGGATGAAGATGAGTATAACTTCATCACCGACACTGTGGGATACAACAAATACTACGGCTGGTATACAGGAAAGACAGAAGATTTTGGACCATGGATTGATGAATTTCACAAGAAAAACCCAGGAGTAAAGCTTGGAATCTCAGAATACGGGGCGGAAGGTATAATCCAGTACCATAATGATGATCCAAAGGTGAAAGACTACAGCGAGGAATACCATGCCCTATACCATGAGACTGTTTGGAAGATATTTAAAGAGAGACCTTTTTTATGGTCAACCTACGTTTGGAACATGTTTGATTTTGGAGCAAACATAAGAGACGAAGGCGGGGTAAGGGGAAGAAACAACAAAGGGCTGGTTACCTATGACAGAAAGATAAAAAAAGATGCCTTCTATCTTTACAAGGCTTATTGGTCTGAAGAAAAGTTTGTACATATAACGGGAAAAAGATATGTGGACAGGCCGGGAAAGTCCATGGACATTAAGGTATATTCAAATTGCGACAAGGTAAGCCTTGCCTTAAACGGAGTGCAGATTTCCTTTGATGAAAGAGACGAACATATCTTTATATTTAAGGATATCGAGTTAAAAGATGGTCTAAACACGGTAAAAGCAGTTGCTGTTGAGGGTGAAAGCAAATATAAAGACACTGGGGTGTTTAATAGAGTTGACAACATAAATGAAAGCTACCAAGCGCCGGAGCAATCGGGTGGAGTAGTTGCAAATTGGTTTGAGACCCCGAATCTTGATGATGTGGAAATCGAAGATATTGAAATAAGTGATGAATTCTACTCTACGAACTGTTCATTTGGAGAACTCTTTGAAAATCCTGAAACCAAAAAGATAATGGAGAAGTTTTTCCCGGGATTTGAAGATCATCCGATGTTTGGGATGGCTCAGGGCATGAAAATAGATCAGATAGCAGAAATGGCACCTGAAAAATTTGACGATAAGCTTCTGTATTCGCTTAATAAAGAGCTAATTAAGATAGAAAAATAAAAGCATGTATTTTGGGAGGATTACTTAATGGTAGATTTAAAGGCAAAACCGTACAACTTAAAGGATGAGGACATAAAATGGGTAAAAGAGACAATTGCGTCCATGACTGATGAAGAAAAGATAGGGCAGCTATTTGTTAACATGGGTTCCAGCAGAGATGAAGATTACCTTAAGGAAATGGTAACTAAATATCACATAGGAGCAGTTAGATACAACCCTGGCAAAGCTGAAGAAGTATACGAACAGAATAGGATACTACAGGAGAACAGCAAGATTCCTCTGCTCATCGCTGCAAATACCGAGTCTGGAGGAAACGGAGCATGTACAGACGGAACATACGTTGGAGTAGAGGTGAAGATCGCAGCAACAAACGATTCTAAATACGCCTACGAGCTGGGAAGAGTCTCTGGTGTGGAAGCATCGGCAATTGGCTGCAACTGGAGCTTTGCCCCAATCGTCGACATCAACAGAAACTGGAGAAACCCGATTATTTCGACTAGGACGTTTTGCGATGACCCGGATAAGACATTAGAGCTTGCCCTTGAGTACATGAAGGGAATAAGGGAAAGCGGAATCGCCCCAGCTGCAAAGCATTTCCCCGGTGATGGAATAGACGAAAGGGATCAGCACCTCTCCTTTAGCGTAAACTCCCTTCCAACAAAAGAATGGGATGAGACTTTCGGAAAAGTATACTCAGGGCTCTTTGAAGCAGGATTGCCTTCCATAATGGCAGGGCATATATCCCTTCCAAGCTATGTAAGACACTTCAATCCGGATGCTACCTTGCAGGAAGCTATGATGCCGGCGACTTTAAGCAAGTACATACTGACCGACTTGTTAAGAGATAAAATGGGCTTTAACGGCCTTGTAGTAACAGATGCCAGCCACATGGTGGCCCTTACAGGAGCAATGAAGAGAAAAGACATGGTGCCGGCTGCAATAGCTGCAGGAAATGATCTATTCTTATTCTTTAATGATCCTGACGAAGATTTCAGATGGATGATGGAGGGGTATAAAAACGGAGTCATAACTGAAGAGAGGCTAAACGAAGCATTGACAAGGATACTTGGTATCAAGGCATCACTTGGGCTTCACAAAAAAGACAAAAAAGAAATACTGCCTCCAAAAGAAGAAGCCATGGCAAGAATAGGTCTTGAAGAAAACAAAAAGCCGGCCATAGAGGTTGCTGACAAGGCGATAACTTTGGTTAAAAACAATCAGGATATATTCCCTATATCTGTTGAAAACCATAAAAGAGTGCTGCTGGTAGATGTAAAGGGCACCGAAGGAGGGTTTGGAAAGCTCATAGGATCAAGCGGCCCCAGTGCTCTAGAGATAATGAAGGGAATGCTCGAAGAAGAAGGCTTTGAAGTAACCATATGGGAATCACCCACAGAGAAGATAATGAAGCTTCCTGAAGAAGAGATGAAAAAGGCGATTGGGAAGGTTTATGCTCAAAAGAGACCTATATCAGATCTTACCGAAAACTATGACCTTGTAATAAACATAGCAAGCGTAAACCCTAATACCGATCAAAGGATCCAGTGGCCTGCAAGCAAGGGGACTCCGGACATACCTTTTTATGTCAACGAGATTCCTACTATATTCGTATCGGTGCAATGTCCATTCCACCTGGCAGATGTTCCACAGGTTAAGACTTATATAAATGCCTATGACAACAAGGATTATACTATCAAAGCCCTTGTAGATAAGATGATGGGCAGAAGCAAGTTTGTGGGAGTAAGTCCTGTAGATGCATTCTGCGGGTTTGAAGATACGAGGGTTTAATAATGAAAATCAAAAAAGCGAGGACTGCCTTATAATAGGTAATCCTTGCTTTTTTTGATTTTATCATATATGACCCCAAAGATGATTATAAAATCTATAGTTTCAAATTTGTCACTTCAACATACAAAAGGTATACTTTTCATTAATTGTTTTGAATTATATACTATAGACACAAGATATCTTATGTTTTAATTACCGGTAAAAGAGGTGCTGATTTTGAGAGAAAGATTATTAGTAGAGATATTGCTGGAGGATACTCAGCCTGTTGCGCGCGCAGATTTAGCTACAAAGATGAGTCTTTCTGAAAGCACGATTAGAGATTTGATTAAAGATGTTAGTCAAAATAGCGACAAGCATGGATTTAAGATTCAGTTGATCAAAGGCAAAGGCTATATCATTCAAGTAGAGGATAAAGCGCTGCTAGAGAGATATTTAGAGAATGAAGAAAGTGTTGATGTCTATAATCAGGAACAAAGGCTGGAAGCGTTGATTTTTTATATCTTACAATCCAATAGGTATATAACTATAGGAGAGCTGATAGATAGGATGCAACTAAGCAGATCGACAATTGTTCGGGATCTCAAGATTATAGAGAAAATTCTCTCTGAATCGAGGTTGAAGTTGATAAAAAAAGCTCACTATGGACTGAAGGTCGTGGGGCAAGAGCAGGATTTTCGCAAAGCTTTTTCAAAGTATGTTTTGAACTCAACGCTTTACCTAGAACCTACAAAAAACTACAAAGAATTTTCGGAGCGTATAGAAAATAAGGAGCTTGAAGACATTCTTACACAAGCATTGAAGGAAAGTTGTTTGGAAATATCAGATGTTGCATTTGAAAACGTTCTTACGCATTTAAAGATACTACTGTATCGTGTTGAACAACGAAACTTTATAACGAAAGCTGATTTTACAAAGGACAAAGTTCCAAAGGTGTACATGGATGTTGCAATGTTCATAAATAATTGGATAAAGAGGAAATTTGACATTTTATTGCCTGGTGAGGAACTTAGGTATTTGTCGACACACATCAGCGCTCGGACCAGTACTGCAATGCTTGATATAAAAGAAAGAGAGAAGTTGCGAAGAGAAATTAAAAATATCCTGCAAAAACTCGATCAAGAATTTCTGACTGATTTTGAAAATGACAATGAATTGATTGAAGCATTGGTGATACATATGCACCCTTTGATAAAAAGATTATATTTTAATTTGCAGTTGGAAAATCCGTTGATCGAAGAGATATACATTAAATATACCAATGTGTTTGTAGTGTCTTATAGCTTTGCAGAGAACATTAAAGAAAAATATGGCTATTGCCTTACGAGAGATGAAATAGGCTATATAGCGCTACATTTTGCTACCCACTTTGAAAGAATTAATAATAAGTCTATAGAGCGAATAAAAAGGATTGTAGTAATATGTGCAACTGGAGGAGGAAGCGCCCATCTTATTAGATTAAAGCTTGAGAGCGTGTTCCCGAATGCGGTGGTTTTAACTACGTCGTCTGTAAATGCCGATCAATTTAAAACGGAGCTGCCTGATATATTCTTAAGCACGATATTTATGGATAAAGAAATTTATGGTGTTCCCGTATTGCAGATCAAGCAGTTTTTGGATGAACGGGAGATTAGAAAGATTAAAGAAATTGCTGCCTTGCATATCTTGAAGAAGCCGGTAAAATCTAACCAGCTTCTACGAATTCAATCTCTGTTTTTTAAAGAGATATTTCAAAAAACAGATGAGACAAATTATTTGGAAATCATCAAAACTCAAGCGGATAAGATGATTGAACTAAATCTGGCAGAACAAGATTTTACTGATTTGGTATTGGAGAGGGAAAGTAAATTCACGACTATATACCAAAATGGGATTGCAGGTCCCCATCCGATGAAGCTTAATGCCAAGGAGGATGTGATTGGCGTTACTATTTTGAAAAATCCAATCGAATGGAACGGGAAAATTGTGCGCATGATTTTTTTAATAAATGTAAAAAAAGGGCATTTGTTTATGCACAAAGAGATAAGTGCGTTGTTGTTGTATTTGATGGAAAATCAAGAAGCCAGAGACAGAATAATTAAAAGTGATTCTTTTGAAGAATTTTTAATGGAAATAGGCAGATGTTTAAACTAAGGAGGATATATTATGCAGCAGGAAACAGTCAAAAAAATTCAAAATTATGAGCAGGCTATAATGGAGATTATCGTAAATGGGGGAGATGCGAGAAGCGCTTGCCTTAAAGCAATCAGAAATGCTAGAAAAGGAGAGTTTGCAGAAGCAGAACAACTTATGATGCGTGCAGAAGAAAGTTTAAGCAAGGCACATGCAGTGCAGACGATGCTTATTCAAGATGAGATACGAAGCAAAAAAAATGAGATTTCGCTTTTAATAATACATGCGCAAGATCACCTTATGAATGCAATGACAGTCAAAGACCTAGCTGTAGAGTTAATCGCAGAATCAAGGCTAAGATTGGATATAGAAGAAAGACTAAGGACGGTGTTGAAAAATGGCTAAAAAAATTTTGTTGGTATGTGCAGGCGGATTTTCAACTAGCATGCTTGTTGAAAAGATGAAAGAAGAAGCTGCAAGCAAAGGGTTAGAGATTATAATAGATGCTTGTGCTGAAAACGCTATTGAATCTAACCTGCCTGCAGATGTTATTATGTTGGGACCGCAAATGGGGCATGCGGAAGATGGAGTTAAGGTAAAGGTTGGGCCGCAGGTACCTGTAACTACAATCGATATGATGGATTACGGAATGATGGATGGTGAAAAGGTACTTGATGCTGCAAAGAAGCTAATGGGCATTTGAAATGGGTATAAACCCAAACTTAGCATAAAAATTTTATATAAAAATATATGGGGTGAAATGAATGGATAAACAAAATTTTAGAATGAAGATTCAAAAGTTTTCAGGCAAAATACAAAGCAATAAGTTCTTGGGAAGTATATCAAATGGCTTGATGTTAACGATGAGTGTTTTGATTATTGGATCGATATTTACGCTTTTAGACAGTATCAATATAACAGCATATCAAGAGTTTTTGCAGAGTACAGGATTGAAAAGTATTTTAAGCATACCACCGTCGGTGACGGTGAGTTTAATTTCGCTATATGCGGTTGCTACGATATCGTACTCACTAGCAGGAAAATACAACAAAGATGGACTTACAGCGGCATTAATATCTATGATGAGTTTTTTATTGTTGACGCCTATGGGACTTATGGAAGATGGAATGAGTACTGGAATAGGAACAAGATGGTTGGGGGCACCCGGATTTTTCGTTGCAGTTATCATAGCACTCTTGGTTTCAAGACTGTATGTGCTTATCGTAGACAAAGAGATTTATATTAAAATGCCCAAAGGTGTTCCGCCAACTGTTGAAAAATCATTTGCTTCAATAGTCCCAGGAATAATAATTGCTACAATTATGTTAGCCCTAAGAGGGATTTTTCAAACAACAGACTATGGTAACGTACACAGTTTCATTTACTCTATTTTGCAAGTGCCACTTACAAACTTAGGGGGCAGTTGGTGGGCTTTCTTAGCAACGACATTAATAGGCAGCCTTTTGTGGGGCATAGGTATCCATGGAACAATGATAGTTTATAGCGTGATGGCACCTATTTGGACTACACTAAGACTAGAAAACTTGTCAGCATATCAAGCAGGATTAGAGTTGCCACACTTAGCACCTGGAGGAGTTTTTCAAGCTACATATATTACTATAGGTGGTTCGGGAGCAACTATAGGTTTGGCGATAGCTATGTTGTATGCGACTTCTAAAAGATATAAAACTTTAGGGAAACTGGCTATTTTACCTAGTTTCTTAGGGATAAACGAGCCAATTATGTTCGGATTTCCTGTAGTATTAAATCCAAGATTATTAATTCCTTTGATAGCAGTACCATTCATTAATGTTAGTTTGGCTCTAGGCTTAACTGCTGTAGGTATATTGCCTAGATTGGCAGGTATAGGGTCTCCTTTGGGAACACCGATGTTTATTAATGGTTTTATTGAAGGTGGTTGGAGAGTAGCTGTTTTTCAAGTAATACTTGTTTTAATAAGCTTTGCAATCTACTACCCATTCTTTAAGAAAATTGATGTAGAAGCGTACAATGAAGAAATTAATGCTGAAAATGCCAAAGAAAGTGAGAATGTAATTTTAGAAAACTAATCATAATAAGAGATTGATTTAAAAAATTCATTTTAATAGGAGATGGTTAAAATTAAAGGATTTTCAAAAGATTTTCTGTGGGGTGGCGCGCTAGCGGCAAATCAATGTGAAGGCGCTTACAATGAAGATGGGAAAGGGCTAAGTACAGCAGATGTCATGGTCTGTGGATCATTACAAGAAAGATTTAATATAGTACCTGAATTAAAAGAAGGTATTTATTATCCAAGTCATGAAGCTATAGATTTTTATCATAGATATAAAGAGGACGTTAAGTTGTTTGCAGAAATGGGATTTAAGGCGCTTAGAACAAGTATTGCATGGTCAAGAATTTTTCCAAATGGAGATGATGAAGCGCCAAATGAAAAGGGACTTCAATTCTATGATGATTTATTTGATGAACTGCTAAGATATGGAATACAGCCGGTTATAACTTTGTCGCATTACGAGATGCCCCTTAATCTTTTACATGAGTATGGTGCGTGGGCTAATAGGAAACTGATAGGTTTTTTTGAAAGATATGCAAGAGTAGTTTTTGAAAGATATAAAGATAAGGTTAAATATTGGATGACTTTCAATGAAATTAATGTAATCAAAATGTTGCCATATTTAGGCGCTGGAATGTTATTGAAAAGACAAGATCCAGATTTTTTGCCACAGATGTTTCAGGCAGCTCATCATCAGTTTGTTGCCAGCAGCCTAGCGGTTAAAGCATGCCACGAGATTATACCAGATGCACAAATAGGAATGATGCTAGGCGGCGTGCCTTCATATCATAAGACGTGCAATCCACAAGACGTATGGTATAACATTGAAGCTGAAAGAAAAGGGATATATTTTTTCACAGATGTAATGATGAGAGGCTATTATCCAAATTATGCAAAAAGATGGTTTAAAGAAAATAATATTAATTTAAATATGGAAAAAGATGATTTGGAAATTTTGAAAAAGCACCCTGCGGATTATTTAGCTTTAAGCTATTATATGTCACTGGTAACCACTGCAGAGATAAAAGATGATAAACTTAGAGGAAATCTTTCCTTAGGAGAAGCTAATCCATATTTAGAATCTAGCGAATGGGGTTGGCAGATAGATCCTACTGGTTTAAGAATTCATCTTAATAATTTATATGATAGATATCAAAAACCCTTATTTGTAGTAGAGAATGGATTGGGTGCTGAAGATAAGGTGCAAGAGGATGGAACCATAAATGATACCTACAGAATAGAGTATCTGCGAAAACACATAGAGGCAATGAAAGAAGCAGTTAAGGATGGTGTAGAGCTAATGGGATATACCCCTTGGGGCTGTATTGACCTGGTAAGCTGTTCGACCGGTGAAATGAAAAAGAGATATGGCTTCATTTATGTTGACAAAGACAATCAAGGAAAAGGCACATTAGACCGATTAAAGAAAAATAGCTTTTACTGGTACAAAAAAGTCATACAATCAAATGGCGAAAATCTAGAATAATAAAAAGAGATAAAAATTGGGCTTTGCTTTATATCAATTGGGCAAAGCCCAAATTGACGGGAGTGATTATTATAGGATATAAGATGGTTTGTATCGACTTGGATGGGACGCTTTTGGATGATAAAAGAAATATTAGTGAAATAAATAAAGAAGCAATAAGAAAAGCAACGAATAATGATATAAAGGTTATTATCAGTACAGGAAGAATTTTTAGCAATGCTGTCGAGTACGCAGAATTATTAGGATTAAACACACCAATAATATCATCAAGCGGAGCTGTGATAGGGGATTTGCACTTTGGAGAGTTTGGTTGCAGAAACATCATAGACTATGATTCTTGTAGATATATTCTAGAAGTATCTTTAAATAGCGATTCGAAGATTAGCTTTAGTTCACTTGATACAATATATACTAATGATTTTGAGATGAAGGTTTTGTTGGATATCGTAAAAATGAAAGATGACACATTTAGGAATACAAAAATTAGTTATATTCAAAAATATTCTCAATGGGATGAAGTATTTAAAAGTGGTACTGTAAAATCAGATATCAGATTTAAAAAAGTTGCAGATGTGATTAAGATTAAAAATGAAATGGCAAAAAGATTCGAGGTAGTAAACTTTACAGCAACAAATCTAGAAATCACAAATCAAGGAGTATCTAAAGGAAAGGCTATTGAAATATTGGCAAAACATTTTGGTGTATCACCAAATGAAATTATTGCAATTGGAGACAGCGAGAACGACCTGTCAATGATAAAGTATGCTGGCATGGGAATAGCTATGGGTAATGCCGGAAAAATCGTTATTGATAATTCAGATTTCACAACAGAAACCAATAATAATAATGGAGTTGCGAAGGCAATCAATAAATTTGTATTTAATAGAATATGAATAATCGTACTTTAAAAATAAGGATCGCCTTAAAAAAGGTAATCCTTATTTTTAGTTTGTGAATTTGATTAAACCATAAGATATAATGCTTTGTTGCGCAAAATATTACTTACTTCAACAATATAATGAAGGAGAGGATGTTCTGGAATAGATAAAATAAGTGTAGCAAAGAAAACGATTGTTATAGCAAAAGTTTTCAATAAAACTAAAAAATTTATGGAAGGAGCAATTTATGCGTAAAGAGTGGTTGTTTAACGATGATTGGATTTTTGTTAAAAGCAGTACAAATCCAGAAAAGATATTTCAAGAAAAGGGGGAGATGATTGTTCTTCCACATACTTGGAATGCAATCGATGGTCAAGATGGTGGGAATGACTATTATAGAGGAACTTGCTGGTATGGTAAAAAATTCAAAAAACCAGAGGTTGATTCAGGTGAACAAGTTTATCTAGAGTTTAGAGGAGCAAATTCTACTTCTGAAGTCTGGATAAATGGAAAGAAAGTCACGTCACATGATGGAGGTTACTCTACGTTTAGAGTTAATATCACAAATGAATTGTTAGATGAAAATGAATTAGCTATTTCAGTGGACAATTCTGCAAACAGGCAGGTCTATCCTCAAAAAGCTGATTTCACATTTTACGGAGGAATTTATAGAGATGTGTATCTTGCGATTGTTCCAAACAGTCACTTCGATATGGATTACTACGGAAGCAGTGGTTTGAAAATAACATCATCCGTAAAAGGAGAGGATGCCATAGTAACTTGCAAGGCTTATATAACCGGGGAGGCTGATTCGGTTAGGTTTATTGTTGAGGGAATAGAACAAAAAGTGACATCAATAACCGAAGGAGTAGCAGAAGAGCATATAAGCATACCAAATGTTCGCTTGTGGAATGGTCTGGAAGATCCGCATTTGTATAAATTAAAGGCAGATCTCATTAAAGAGGGCAAAATAATTGATACTGTATCAAGCGATTTTGGTTGCAGGACATTTGAATTTGATAAGGACAAAGGATTTTTCTTAAATGGAAAATCATATCCTCTTAGAGGAGTATCCAGACATCAAGATAGAAGGGATGTTGGAAATGCCATATCAAAAGAGATGATGTTAGAAGATATGGAATTAATTAAAGAACTAGGAGCAAATACTATAAGGTTGGCTCATTATCAACACGATCAGTATTTTTATGATTTATGTGATAAGAATGGAATGATTGTGTGGGCAGAAATTCCATATATAACTGAACATATGCCTGAGGGCAGACAAAATACAATTGATCAATTAACTGAATTGATAGCTCAAAACTATAATCATCCTTCAATTATTTGTTGGGGTTTGTCAAATGAAATCACAGTAACTGGAATTACAGATGATTTAGTTGAGAATCATAAAATATTAAATGATTTGGCGCATAGCATGGATAAAAGCAGGCCCACTGCATTAGCACATGCTTTTATGTTAGAGGTGGATGATCCATTTGTCTTCCTGTCAGATATTATGTCTTACAACTTATATTATGGTTGGTATTTAGGAAAATTAGAACATAATGATGAATTTTTTGATGACTTTCATAAAAAGTATCCTGATAAAGTAATAGGATTATCTGAATATGGTGCAGATGCAAATCCAAAATATCAGTCAAATTCCCCGGAAAGGGGAGATTATTCAGAGCAGTATCAATGCGTATATCATGAACATATGCTAAGAATGTTTAAAGAAAGACCATATTTGTGGTCAACGCATGTATGGAATATGTTTGATTTTGGAGCCGATGGACGTGATGAAGGTGGAGCGAATGGACTCAATCAAAAAGGGCTTGTCAGTTTTGATAGGAAGTACAAAAAAGATGCTTTTTACTTATACAAAGCTCATTGGAGCAAAGAGCCTTTTGTCCACATTTGCAGTAAAAGCTATATAGAAAGACATGAAGATGAGACTGAAATCAAAGTGTATACAAATTATGAATGTGTTGAACTATATAATAATGGAGCATTAGTAGAGCGACAAGTAAATAATAAGATATTTAAATTTAATATAAAAATTGAAAATATTCATAAAATTGTGGTCAAAGCCGGATCTCACATAGATGAGAGCAAAATTATAAAAGTATCAGAGCCGAATAAAAATTACGTGCTTATGGGCGGACGTATCAAGAATTGGTTTGATGAACCCGGGATGGAGTGTCCGGAAGGCTATTATTCGATCAAAGACACAATGGGGGAGATACGTCAAAATCCAGCAGGAGAAACCATAATAGAAAAAATGATGACAGAAGTTAGAGAAAAAAGAGGTGATGTTGCAAAGAATGTAAAGCAATCGGAATCTATGATTAAATTTATGAACTCTATGACAATAGAAGAATTGATAAAGCAAACCGGTGGATCAATAACTGAAGATATGGTTTTAAAGATAAATAAAGCACTAAATCAAGTAAAAAAAGTTAGCTAAGCATTAATCAAGGATGTCTAATGCATACAGTGACATCCTTGTATTTTGGTTTGAAAAGGAGGCTTAAATGGATATTGATAAAAAGTCTAGAAATGCGATGTTTGGAGCGCTGTTGATAGGGTCGATAATAAGCTCTATGCTACAGACATCATTGACAACAACTTTGCCTGCCATTATGTCAGAGTTCTCAGTGGAAGCGGCTACAGGGCAGTGGTTGACCAGTGGATATACTTTGGCTATGGGTGTTATGATACCTGCTACTGCATTTTTGCTAAGAAGATTTGAGACGAGGAAATTGTTTGTTTTTTCAATGGGGGTATTTGGAGTTGGCACTTTGCTGTCGGCAATAGCGTATAATTTTTCAGTTATGATGACAGGAAGAGTTTTGCAAGCAATAGGAAACGGTATCTTGCTTGCCATGGTACAAGTTGTCATACTAACCGTATTCCCGATGAATAAAAGAGGATTTATAATGGGTATCTATGGGCTTGCAGTAGGTGGAGCGCCTGTTGTAGCGCCTACAATTGCAGGGATAGTAGTAGATATTTTTAATTGGCGGATAATATTTTGGTCTGCGTTTATTATTAGCATTATTAATATTATCTATGGATTATTTGCCGTTAAAAATGTATTGGACGTTAAGAAGATGTCCTTTGACATAAAATCTATGCTTCTCGGTTCATTAGGCTTTACAAGCCTGCTTTATTCCTTAGGTAATCTTGGCGCAGAAGAAGGGATTGTTTTTAAAATCATATTGCCAGCAATATTAGGTGTTTTCATGCTGATTGTTTTTGTTAAGAGACAATTGCAGTTAAAGGATCCATTCTTAGAAATACGTATATTAAATAATACTCAGTTTAGATTGTCGGTGATAATCAGCATGTTGCTATATTCAGCAATGATAGGTGGAGCGATGATCCTGCCAATGTATATGCAGATAGCAAGAGGTTTGTCTGCAACTATGTCGGGATTGATTATGATGCCTGGCTCTTTGATATTAGCTTTATTAAATCCATATGCTGGCATGATATATGATAGATTCGGTATTAGGCGCTTATCTATAACAGGAAGCATTTTTGTTCTTTTGGGTACAATTCCATTATGTTTTTTAACGGAATCTACTGAGGTATTTTACTTGATAGCGTCACAAACGATACGATTAATAGGTATTGGATGTCTAATGATGCCTATTGTCACATGGGGAATGAGTACTTTAGAAAAAGAAGGGACATCACATGGAACTGCACTATTGTCATCTCTAAGAACAATATCTGGAGCCATTGGTACGGCAGTGTTAGTTGCTGTTATGGGTTTTGCGACAAAATTAATGAACGCAGACGCAAATCAAGTAGTCAATGTTTTTGGGATTAATGGGGCATTTGTTGTGGCATCAATAATTTCAGCATTGCAGTTGACCATAGTGGTTCTTTATGTGGGCAAAAAAGATAGAGCCTCAAATTTAGTTCATTATAATGAGAACATAAGAAATGAGAGCAGAATCTAAAATTATCAATCATATAATGCGAAATTCAAATATATTTACTTATAATCACAAGATATGACGAGAAACACCTATGATATTTTTATATAATCGCCTTAAATATAGACTGTGTCTAGAAAGGCAGGAATCAAAAAATATTTAAATCAACACGGGCAATGCTATAAAATATATTAGGAGGGTATTAAATGGATATTCAAAAAAAAGAAACAAAGTATAACTCAGCCAAAGCATGGCAGTTGTGGGGCTTTCCGCTAAACAATGTGGCAACCAATCTATTCTTTATACTTATGAACTTTGTCAGCTATTTGGCAGTTGGGGGATATGGAATCTTAGTAGGTGTAGCTTCAGTTATTATAACAGGTTCACGAGTATTTGATGCGATAACAGATCCTGTAATTGGTGTGATAATTGACAAGACAGACGGGAAGTTTGGGAAATTTAGGCCTATAATGTTAATCGGTTACTTGATAACGTCTTCAGCACTTATAGGAATGTTTTTCTTAGGTATAGGCGGTGGAGTAGTTACTTTTACATTGCTTTATGCATGGTACATCATAGGTTATACATTCCAGACAAATATTACAAGAGCTGCACAGTCTACGTTGACTAACGATCCGAAACAAAGACCTTTGCTAGCTAGATATAATGGGATCTATTCAACTATTATGGGAGTTTTGATTAGCTTGTACGCTTCAAACTACGTTGTTCCTAAACATGGAGCACTTAATATTCCGGCATTACAAGAGATGTGTATAACCATGATTATCGTTGGTGGAATTATGACGTTGATTGCTATGTTGAGCATATGGGAAAAAGACAATTCAAAATACTATGGATCTGTCAAAATGAATGTTGTAAAATTTGGTGACATATTTAAAGTCCTTAAAAGCAACCGGGCAATACAAGCTTTAGTCATAGCTGCATCTACCGACAAATTAGCGATGCAATCAGCTGGACATTCGGCAATTAACATTATGGTATTTGGCATTATAATGGGCAATTATGCGCTGTATGGAAGAATGAATATGATTACGCTCATTCCGTCAATAATAGTAATATTTTTCGGGTCTAAAGTTGCTCAGAGATTGGGACATAAAGAAGGCTTGATCAGAGTTACTAAGCTTAGCATCTTATTTGCATTCATATTATTAGGAGTTTTCTTGATTTTCGATCCGACTCAATTTGGAACAGCTGTTTTGCCCACGGCAGCATTCCTGACAGTATATAGCATATATGTCGGATTTAGAAATTTAAGTGCAAACTTTGTATTTCCAATGATCGCGGATTGTGCCGATTATGAATGGTACAAAAATGGGAAAAATGTACCGGGTATCATGGGCAGCATATTTTCATTCGTAGATAAGATGGTGTCATCTTTGTCGGCGTCTATAGTAGGCTTTACAATAGCGGCTATCGGCTATCGGGATGTTATGCCGCAAGTAGGTGAAGCATCAAATCCACAAATATTTTGGGTTAGCATGTTATTGCTTTTAGGTATGCCTGTCTTAGGTTGGAGTGCGTCTTTGTTGGCGATGAAATTCTATCCTTTAGATAGTGAAAAAATGGAAGAGATTCAGAGCGTTTTAGAAGATATGAAAGCAGCCGCTGTAGGTGAAACTGCTTGAGAATTAACAGATCGATCAACTAACAGAGGTTATAATAAAAAAGAGTTGTGCTTGTTTTTTCTTCAAGTACAACTCTTTTTGCTTGCAGACACAATATTAGGTAAATTTAATACCAGAATTTATACGCAAGAAAAATTTAAAGATTACAATGAGGATTTATATTCACTAGGAGATACGCCAGTTATTTTTTTAAATACTTTAGCAAAATAATTTGAATCGTTAAATCCAACCATGAAAGCTACTTCTGTAATAGGTAAATCGCTATTTTCAAATAGATGGATAGCTTCATTTATTCGTAAGATATTAATATAATTTGTTATAGTATTTTTGGTTTCTTTGTTAAATTTTCGAGACAACTCATATGGGCTGATGTTTATTGCTGAAGCAATAACGTCAAGGCCTAAATCAGAATCTATATTTTTCCGAATGTATTCAATTGCCATTTTTATAATTTGGCTATACTCTTTTAATGAATTGTTTTTAATGGCATTACAGTAATCATACTCCATATCGTGAACGATTTTTTCAAGCTGTTTAATTGTACTTGATTGTTCAATTTTGATAGCGTATTTTTCTGATATTGAATGAATGTCTACAGGATGAAGCCCCCCTTTTTCAGCAGATTTTCTTAACAAAGTATTAAAAACCAAGCTTATATTCTTGCCGGATCTTAAGGGATCTTCAGGTATCCTTTGTGCAGAATTTTTTAAAACCATCTTCCCTTTTTCCATGATTTTGTAAACCTTATCAAGATCTCCTGTTTCAACGGCATGCATAATTTCATTTTCTAACTGATAGCTGTTTTTTATAGCCAGGTGGTGGTTGTTGAAATTTTCTAAAAGTGAGTCTTTGGATTTGATTTCTAAATATTTTTTTTCCGAATATTGATGGTCGACATTTATTTTGAATTCACCCAAATTATCAGAATATTTGATGCAAAATGCTAGCAGCTCACATATAACATTAGCTTTGTGTTCTGTAATTACCGGTATCGTTGAATAGTATTGAATAAAATTTTCTTTCAGAACAATTGATATGTTATGACGAAATAAGATATTGTCAATTATTAGAGTGTCTAGATTTCCGTAAAGAAATGGCCCTATAAGATAGTGGCCTAGACAATTGTTGTTTTCGTACATATTAATTGATATGAAACTTAATTCGTAAGAAGTTTTATGAATAATAAATTTGCTTTGATTATAATCATTATATGGAACCAAGGAATCATAAACATCTTTTAAATATGGTTTAAGCAACTGTGGTATTTGAGAATATCTATAATCAACAATAGTTTTTGAAGCCCCGTCAACAAACATAGTATTCATTCCGGTTAGAGTGAAAATGTAGTCACTTATTTTTTTAAAACCTTCATTATGGTTCATGCGTACACCTCGCAGATTATATTCGTAATCTTTATTAAAGACAAGATACATGGCGGTAGATGTCAAGGTAGTTGTCACTTTTCCTGAAATTTATTTAGCTACTTTTAGTTGCTCCTCAGCTTCACTCTTCATTGGGTTTAGCCATACAGTTTTATCAAGAGACCAGTCTCTAATTTCTCGAGACCATCTCTCAGGATGCTTTTGCTTTGCCGCTTCATAAATAGCTATCCGCTTGTTGAATATTTGGTCTTCTAAGCCGTTGTGACGCTGTATTGGCGTAAGATGACCAATTCCACTATGGCGATGCTCATAATTGTAATAACGAACAAATTCGAGTACCCACGTACGGGCATCTTCTATGGTAGCAAATCCTTTGTACGGGAAGCCTGGACGATATTTACAGGTTCGAAAAATGGACTCAGCATATGGATTATCATTACTGACTCTGGGTCTGCTTTTCGAGGATGTGATCCCAAGTTTATGCAAGGTTTCTAACAATGAAGCACCTTTCATTGGACTTCCGTTGTCTGAATGAAGCACTAATGGTTTTGTTCTAACGGAGCATCCTTCTGAAAGCAATGTTTTCTTTACTAATAGACTGGCATTTTCAGAAGATTCTTCCGGCCATATTTCCCATCCTACTATCTTTCGGCTGAATAAGTCGATAATGAGATAGAGGTAGAAATAAAAGCCTTTAGCTGCACCAGGGAGCCAAGTAATATCCCACATCCAAACTTCGTTTGGACTGGTTGCTTTATGCGTTGATGCTCTTCGTTGCTCTGGGTTCTTCGTTCTTCCTCGATGGTGTACCATGTCGGCTTCTCTTAGGACTCGGTACATGGTAGATTCAGAAGCAATATATCGTTCTTCATCATCTGCTAAACGAGGAACGATTTGATGTGGTGAAAGGTCTTTATAATCATCAGAATTGGCCACTTCAATAATTTCCTGGCGTTCTTTTGTTGATAGCTTGTTAGGTGGTTCTGGTCGTATTGCTTCAGGCCTCTGATCCTCAAGTGGTGTCAACGGATCTTTCCATCGGTTATAAGTGCGTTCGCTGATATTAAGTTCAGCACAAGCCTTATACTGCCTGGCACCACCTGCTATAGCCTCGTCAATAAGTTCTACAGCTATTTTGCGATCTGAGGCTGGTATCATTCTTCCTCGCTGTCCCCCCAGATCGCTTGGGCCTTTTTTCTAAGGACCAGGAGTGCTGCGGTTTCAGCTAGAGCTGCATCTTTACGACGTAGATCTTTGCTTAATTGGTTGATTTCCTTTTTTGATTCAGTCACTTGCTTTTTAAGTTGTTTTGCTTCTTCAGCAACTCCGCCATTTGCATTGAGGCAGGCATCTTTCCATGCATCAATTTGCTCAACATAGAGCCCTTTTTCTCGGCAATAGGCAGCTAATTCGGCTTGGTTCATCCTTGCTGTTTCAAGTACAACCATGAACTTATCTTCCGAGGACCAATCTTCGCTTGTGTTTTTGCCTGATGGTGTTGCCTTTCCCTCAGCCTTTGCCTGACGTTTCCATTTGTAAAGGGATTGTTCTGAGACGCCGGTTTCCTTATGAAGTTCAGGTACTGACTTGCTGATTGGTGGTAACATTTGTTTGATAATGTTGTCTTTGAACTCTTTACTATATTTGGTCATCGTTATTCTCCTTTTAGATGATACTATCGTATAGTAAAAGTGATTACCTGACAACTATGCTAACACATAGGGA
>DMAW01000163.1 GCA_003446375.1 Eubacteriaceae bacterium
TCAGAAAAGATTTGATCAAATCTCTTTTGCTTAACAGCTTTTTTCCATTGACGTTATCCATTTATAGTTCCTCCTTAACTTTTGGCTTTAATTGAACATAAATGACAGCAACGATTGCTGCAATTACTCCTAGCGGCAACAAGCTCAAGCCTGAGTAGACAGCTATTATAAATCCAAAGAACAGAAATATTCTCGCTTCACCTTTAAAAATATATTGCAAGGTTATTGCGATACCTAGCGCTGGCATCATTTGACCAACAACTCTAAAAATAGTCATAACCGTTCCGCTCAAGGCATCGATAAAACCAGTAATATATGAAGCTCCATAATAAGCTGCTAGCGCACATGGGACTCCCGCCATAAAAAGTGCCATTATTTGAGGGAAAAGTACGTTAGCCCTCCAAATTTTATGGTGCTCATCATTTTTAATGTATCTGTCCGCCATATGAACAAAGATTGGATCGAGCGTCATTCTTCCATACCACACAATAGTACCCAATAAGCCAATCGGGACAGCTAGCGACAACGCTGTATTCGCATCCAAATCACCTGCTATAGCAAAAGCTGTTCCTAAAATCCCTGCCAGAGCCATGTCAGCCGGCATGCTGCCACCAGCAGATATAAATCCTAAGTATACCAAGTTTATTGTTGCACCTACCATAGCACCTTGAAGAGGATCGCCAAGAATTATTCCTGTTATGAAGCCGCACACTAATGGTCTTTGTAATGACCACAGCCCAACAAATGGTAGATTTCCTATCGCTAAGAAGTACACTATCCCTAATAAAGCTGCTTGTACAACTGAGATACCACCCATCAAAATCACTCCCTTTATTTTTCTAATAAACCGCTAATTTCTATTACTCTCTGCTCTGGAACTAACTGATAGATTACTTTTACACCTTTGTTCATCATATTCTTAATTGAATCAATCTCTTCCGGACTACAAGATACGTTTTTAACAAACGGCTTTCTGTTATCCCTGAGACCCATACCTCCCAGTATTACTTTTTCTAATTTTACACCTCCTTCAACCAAGGCTTCGAATGTAATTGGTGTTTTTGTCAATACTATAATTCTTTCATTCGCCTTCGGCTCACTAAGTAATTCCTGTATGCCTTCTTCAACTGTATAAATATCAACTGCTGTTCCTGCAGGAGCTAATAATTTAATAACCCTCTTATTAAAACTATCATTGGCTACGCCATCATCGACTATTATTATTCTTGTCGCTCTTGTGGTCACTGCCCAAGCTGTTACTACTTGACCATGAATCAGCCTATCGTCTACTCTTGCTAAAACGATATCTTTCATTTATATCACCTCATTTAAAAATTTCCTTACATCATAGATTGATTCGTGTATTGAATTCTGTATCTTTTTGGTTATTTCTGAGCATATCTCTTCACATGACATTGTATTTGAGTTCTTCATCATAATTAATTCTAAAAACAACGGCATATTAATGCCTGTTATATGGTAAATAGAATCATTATTCATTTGCGATACTACTACATTGAAAGGACTTCCATGTGATAAGTCTGTCAAAAACAAGACATCTTCACCTTTATTCTCCTCTATCATCTCTTTGACTGTTTGCTTAAAGCCCTCTATGTTATCTTTTGGATATAAGCCCAACGCTGTAATCTCGTCTTGCTCGCCCACAATCATTTGAGCACTTGATAGAAGGCCTTTAAAAAAATCTCCATGAGATATCATAATTATCTTCATTAGTTTCACCTCCCCTTATAATTCTATAATGTTTTCCCAAAATTTAAGCATCTGTTGTTACAACCTTTACTTATGCAATTCTTGTGCCAATATTGTGTGCTATTATTAATCCCCTCATATTTAAACGAATACAGGCGCTTTAAATTAAATTCGCACTATATTTGGCACAATGTTTATTTGTTATTGGCACTAAAAAACATATAAATTCATATCTTGGCACACATAATTCGCGATATCATCAGTGTGCCTTAATTCAAATCGCCAGTGTGCCATAAATAAATCTGTTTTTTTATCGGTTATAGTGCCAAAATATCCATTAGTACACAAAAGCATTCTGATTCATGGCTGCTTATTTACTAATTAAATTCTTTGCTTATCAACTGCATTTGTGTCTTAAGCCTTGCATTTACTACCTTATAGGTATAAAATATCATTATAATAATCAAATCAACGATTTATGTAAAAGTTGGCTTTGATCAAAATACATTGGCACACAAATATATTTTACATAATGCATTTGTTGCAATTACCATCATCTTTAAGAGGCGAAAGCTCAAATTAATTTGAAAGTGTGATACCATGAAAAGAATTGAAAAAGTATATATGCACATTATCAACCAAAGCCAACATATGGACTCTAATGCCCTTAAAGATAAAATGGGTTTTACCGCCGAAGAGCTTTCAGATAATCTTAATATTTTAAGACACAATGTCAGCAGGGAATTAAATGACTTGTTTCGACAAGGCAAGTTAATAAAAATCAAGACTAGACCTGTATTATTTATAGATAAAGCCGCTATCGAAAGAATTTTTCATGTAAAAATGCCTAGTGGTCCAATGGCTATTAAAAGTTTCAGTGAATTAAGCAAGGAAAATATTGCTGTCGCTAGTGATTGGTGCCCTTTTGACAACCTGATAGGCGCACAATCTAGTCTTAAAAATCAAATCGAACAAGCAAAGGCCGCTATATTCTATCCTCCAAACGGGCTGCACACATTGATCTTAGGACAAACAGGCGTGGGAAAAACCCTCTTCGCAACCATGATGTACAACCATGCGAAATATATAAACAAACTCGATGATAAGGCCCCTTTTATTGTTTTCAATTGTGCTGATTATTACAACAACCCTCAATTGTTGCTATCACATTTGTTTGGACATATAAAAGGTTCCTATACTGGAGCAAACACAGATAAAGCGGGAATTGTTGAAAATGCCGATGGCGGTATATTGTTTTTAGACGAAATTCACAGACTGCCTCCGGAAGGGCAAGAGATGCTATTTTATTTTATGGATACAGGTAATTTTAACCGCCTAGGAGAAACCGAAAGAAATAGAAAGGCACGCGTTCTAATAATTGGCGCAACAACGGAAGATCCCAATTCATCATTACTAAAGACTTTCGTGCGTAGGATTCCAATAATAATCAACATACCAAACTTTGATGAAAGACCTGCAAAGGAAAAGATAGATTTTGTTAAGTTTTTATTTTCTAATGAAGCCCATAGGTTAAATAAAATGATAAAAATTGAAGATGAAGCTGTAAAAGCCCTTATTGGCAGTACAAATTCAGGAAATATCGGTCAAATGAAATCAAACATTCAACTCCTGTGTGCTAAAGGTTTTTTAAATAGCATGAATGACACAAACGATCATATTCTTATTGATTTACAGTCTATGCCTTCTGAGATAAAGAAAGGTCTTTTTTATCTTAGCAGGAAGCGAAAAGAACTCGAAGAAATCTCCGCGATTTTGGATACTCAATTGGTTGTTGGGCCGGAAGTATACAACGAAATCAACGAAGATATCTTCGATGACTCTCCATTTAATATGTACAAGTTAATTGAAAACAAAGCAGCAATATTAAAATCTGAAGGCGCTAATGACGAGTTCATCAACAACTTCATTACCACAGATATCAACATTCATTTAAAATCTTTTTACAATAAAGTAATTGATGTTGAAGACGGCAGAAATAAGCTTCTTCGCATAGTCAACGAAAACATTATTGAATTTGCGGAAGAAATAATGGAAGTAGTTGAAAGCAAGCTCGAAAGAAAACTGAGCATGAACTTCTTATACGCTTTTAGTTTGCACCTTAGTTCCTTTCTTAATAGAGTTTCTGACCGCAAAAGTTTGAAATACACAAATATCAATGGACTAGTTGATGACAAAAAAAATGAATACACTATATCATTACACATAAAAAAATTAATTGAAGAAAGGTTTCACGTAACTGTTCCAAAAATAGAAGTCGTTTATCTAACTTTATTGATCAGTTCTATCACAGAAGAGCAACCCAATCAATATGTATCAATTATTGTAGCAGCTCATGGAAGCAGCACTGCAAGCAGTATGGTAAGCGTAGCAAAACAGCTGTTAAATGAAGGCTGTATTCGAGCTATTGATATGCCTCTAGAGGTAAGTCCTAGTCAAATATTAGATGAAATAATCAATGCAGTTAAAGAAATTGATATGGGAAAAGGTATATTACTCTTGGTAGACATGGGGTCTTTGGAGAATTTTGAATCTATAATAGAAGAAAAAACCGGTATCCGAGTAAAAACAATCAACATGGTTTCAACAGCATTAGTATTGGAAGCAACGAGAAAGTCAACCATGGGTGATATAAATTTAGACTCACTTCACAATTCATTAAAATATTTTAGAGGCTACACTCCTCCTAACGACGAAAGCATTAATCGTGACCGTCATAAAACGCAAGCTATTGTGACGATTTGTGCATCAGGCGAAGGAATCGCAACTAAATTGAAGGCTCTTGTTGAAAAAATTCTTATAGCTTCAAATAACGATTACGTCGATATCGTCCCAATTAGCATTAATGATATTGAAGAAAGTGTCAAAAAAATCAACAGCGAGTATAACGTTCTTGCTTCTATTGGAATTATGGATCCAAATATCGATGTTCCTCATATTTCTTTAGAAGAATTTATTGCCGGTGATGGCGAACATATCCTTTTGAGCATATTGCAATCTGAAATTCCAGACCATTCAATACAAAACAGCATAATAGCGGAAGATATTACCCAAGAAACGTTAGAACAATTCTTGATTTACTTAAACCCATCCAAAATAATTGCTTCTTTGAACTACTTTACAAATGAGCTAGAAAAAAATCTTAAAGTGAATTTTGACAATGCGATGAAAATTCGAATGATGGTACATTTAGGTTGTGCTCTAGAACGAATGGTCATAAATGAAGGTCTTGAGTACGAAGGCGATTTGGGTGCTCAAAACTCCAGTACGTTTGTTGTACTAAAGAAAGCCAGCATTGTCTTTCTAGATCAGCTTAATATTCATTTAACAGATGATGAACTTCTTTATTTGCATAAAATTATAAGTGATTACGTCATATCTAATCAAAATTCTCCTGTTACAATTTAAAAACAAGAAGCGTATGAGTATAAATATCAAATTTTAAGCTAGAGCATGCTTTCTATATATAGAAAGCATGCTCTAGCTTTTATGATATCGGTATTAAAAATCAAACCTTTACTATCAAACAACCTCAATATTTATCTGTATCGCTTGCGCCCTCAAGGCTATCAATGGTTTCTACTCCTTCCCGCCTATAGGCTTCCTGAAGTATTGAAAGCGCGCTTCTGACACCTATTCCAAATCTGTCGCATCCGGCACCTTTCATCTCAAGGAGCGTGTCTAAATCCCTTACCCCGCCGGCAGCTTTGATAAATGCGCTATCTCCTATTGTTTCCTTTATTATCTTTATCGTATCCACCGTAGTCGGCTTAGGCCCCCATCCCGTTCCTGTCTTTACATAGGCAACCCCTGCTCTAACTGCAATTTCACTGGCTTTTTTTATCTCATCATCTGTCAGATAGCATATCTCTATTATGCTTTTTACAGGGACTTCGCCTGCCGCATCTACAACTGCCTTGATATCCTCTTCAACCAATTTGTAATTTCCTGACTTAAAAGCGCTTACGTTCATTACCATGTCAAGCTCCCTGCAACCAAGGCCTATCATTTCCTTTGCAGTTGCGATTTTTATAGATGTCGTCTCAGCTCCGCCCGGGAAAGATACTACGCCGGTCACTACCGCATCCGAAACGTCTGCAAGGCGGTCTACGGTGTACTTTGTTATCCATGGCATTGGACTTGCGCAGATGCAGTGGTACTTTATGACTATATCTATCATCTTGTCAACTTCTTCCATGGTAACATCCGTTCTGACAGCGCTGACATCCATCATCCTGCCTATCTTTGTCAAATCAATTCCCTTCATTATATACATCCTCCCTGTTTTTTCATTCCATCCATTCAAAGGTGATTACCTTTAACCATACTTTAACACAGCACAGCTCTATTGTGAATATATTTAATTGTTTTTAACCGAAAAGATAATAACGTTTTACATGCAAGGGGAACTTTCCGGTGCCATTTTCGTCTAACTAAGTATAGGGAGGTGTCATATATGAAAAGCAAGTATCTGATAATAGCAGCATTTGTGCTGATTTCCGTAGCTATGATCTCTTCGTGCACAGGAACAACGAATGATAAAAGGAATATAATCGATGGAGTCGTCTTGGAAGCCTTAGAAAACAGTTTTATATTGGAAACTGAAGAAAAGGATCTTTATTCCGTATCCATTAGCGAGGACACAACGTTTGCCAAAGGGATCTCAAGAAATATAGAAACAGGAAACGAAGTATCGCTTCGCCATGACGGCAAAGTAGCCGAATCTTGGCCTATGCAAGTCTGGGCTATAGAGATATTAAAAAATCAAAAAATAAAATAAGAGACTAAGCGGGCAACCCAATCTCTTATTTTATCTTTTGGTATAAAGCATTTGTTTAGCAGTATTATAAAGGGGGATAATCTTTATAATAACTGTATTATAGAACAAAAATCTTAAATAAACCTTAAGTATAAATCTCTTTTTCAAATCTTTTTCTTGTTTTTTTATAACTTGCTTCATTTTATCTTTACTTAATTGTTATTTTATGTTATATTTACATTTATCAAACTAAAGTGGTGTCTGCATGTTTAATGTTACAGGTTATGCTAAGGTTTACGACTTGGACAGAAACGAGAAGTTTATTAAATGTAATCTTCTACACTTATTACATCAATACTTAAATCATATTAAAATACTTTATAAAGGAGTGAACTGACTTGCACTTATCTAAAAATAATAAGACCCTGATACTTTTATTAATATGCCTATTATTTATATTCACAGTATCATATGCAGGCAGCGGCAGCTATAACTCTACCTACTCAATGACCGGTGGGGTTTATTCTCGTACCATGGATGTTGCGCCAACCCCAACTTCGTTATTAACGTACGCCCTACTGAATGGCCTTCTTCCTCATCAACTATGACTCTATTTTTGCAACAAAAACACTGGTATGGTTGGGGATCTGCAGGCGGCTCTCAAACTAGCAGAACAGTTTCTGCTAGATACTCAAGCACAACTACTCTAAGGGGATTAGATGATGACCTCTATAGAGTGTATATGCGAAATTATACTGGCTTGCCTATGAGAGGAAATGTATCCTTTAACTGGTCTTGGTGAGTCGAAAATCAATAACTTTATATCGGAGGACAAAAATGGACTACATCATTTTAGACTTACATTGGCCTATATTCTTTGTTATTTTTTCCATAACATCAATCTTATTTATTTATTTTACTAACAAAGTCAACAAAACTATTACAGCAGAATATTTATTGCTACGTATTTGTTTTATATTTTATGTTTTGCTTATTATTAAATTTGCAATACTGCCTGTTTGGATATTTTTTAATGCAGATATACTAAAAAGCTTACATATACCACTCAGCAATTTCATCCAGCATATTCCTTTTAATACTATAAGCAGCACCATTGAATCAGGCACTTGGACAATTCAGATATTAGGGAATATAATATTATTTGTTCCAGTACCCATTTTCATTGAATTAACCAAAGACTATACCTTTAATCTTAAAGAATTATTGATACTTGGATTTAAGTTAACTATATGTCTAGAATTCGCTCAAGGTTTGATTATATTATTAACTCGCTATCCTAGCAAAGTTGTCGATATAGATGACATAATCTTAAACGTAGCCGGCATAGTTGCAGCTTATTCATTACTAAGAATATTAAGTAAAGTGAAAGTATATCAAAGACTCAAACAAACATCTTCACAAACTCAATGGCATTGACTTTTTTCATTTTATCTTTACTTAATTGTTATTTTATGTTATATTTACATTTATCAAACTAAGGTGGTGTCTGCATGTTTAATGTTACAGGTTATGCTAAGGTTTACGACTTGGACAGAAACGAGAAGTTTATTAAATGTAATCTGTCCACTGCAAAGAAAAACAAGCACGGAGAGTACGAGTACATGCATTGGAGAGGCCGAATTGTAGGAAACGCAGTTGATAAAATGAAAGAAATCAACGAAGGTGATCTTATTAAGATAGAAAATGCCATAGCCGAAAATTATTACGTAAAGGAAAAGCAGCGCGCTTTTACCTCAATCGTTATCTTCGGATTGGAAAAGTACAAGAAAAAAATCTAAAATGAAACT
>DMAW01000086.1 GCA_003446375.1 Eubacteriaceae bacterium
AGAATCGATATGAGCGAATATATGGAAAAACACGCAGTGTCAAGGCTTATAGGAGCTCCTCCGGGATATGTAGGATACGAAGAGGGAGGCCAGCTTACTGAAAGCGTCAGAAGAAAGCCTTACAGCGTAATTCTCTTTGACGAAATAGAAAAGGCCCATCCGGAAGTATTTAACGTGCTGCTGCAGCTTCTGGATGACGGAAGGCTTACTGACAGTCAGGGACGCACAGTGAATTTTAAAAATACGGTCATCATCATGACATCCAACATAGGCAGCACATATCTGCTAGAAGGGATAGATTCTGAAGGAGAGATAAGCGAGTCGGCTCGTGAGCAGGTGATGGGGCAGATGAATGCACATTTTAAACCCGAGTTTCTAAACAGGATAGACGAAATAGTGCTCTTTAAGCCTCTTAAGAAATCAGAGATCATAAAGATTATAGATCTGGCTTTGGATGAAGTGGCAAAGCGTCTTGCAGATAGAGGTGTAAGTCTTGAGGCCGATAAAGAAGCCAAGGAGCTCATAGCAGAAAAATCATATTCAAGCGTATACGGAGCAAGACCGGTAAAAAGATATCTTCAAAAGAATGTAGAGACTGTTCTCGGAAGAATGATCATAGCCGGAAATCTTACAGAAGGAATGACCGTAAGAATAGGCAGGAAAGATAACGAGTTAAATTTCTATATAGAAGGGTAAGTATATAAAAACGGGATGATAAATGGGGGATTGATGTGATAAATGTTACCGCATTGACCAAAGGCGACAGCCTTGTGGAAGTGGAGGAAGGCCTTAGTAACCTTAACAGGGATGAGGTAAAGTGGTTTTGGGCGGATTTTGACGATCCGAATGACGAGGAAACCGCTATGCTAAATGATTATTTCGGATTTCACCATCTAGCTATAGAAGATTGCCTTCATTGGCTACAAAGACCCAAGGTAGATTTTTATGACGGCTATAATTTCTTTGTCCTCCATACGATTGATCCTGTAAGCCTATCTCCGGTTGAAATAAACTTGTTCATCGGAGAGGGATATCTCGTTTCGTTCCATAGGGATCCCTTGCTTCATGAATTTGAACAAGTAAGAAAAGATCTGTATTCAAGCGAGGTTGAGCTTTGGGAGGAAGGAAACGTATACGTAGCCTATCTTTTGATGGACAAGATAGTCGATATGTACTTCCCGGCTATATACAAGCTGGAAGACGATCTTAAGGAATTTGACGATGTGGACAAGGGGGCTTTAAATAAAAGCGGGATAGAACGGCTCTTTGACATAAGGGCCGACATCTTAAAGCTGATGAGGACTGTCAATGCGATGAAAGAGCTGGTTTACAGGGTGCTGACATCTCCTCACTTAAAGCATTTTCTTATAAACGAGATGTACTTTAAGGATGTTTTCGACCACCTCTTGAGATTGTCTGAAACCCTTGAAGCGAACAGAGAGATTACATCTGACATAAGAGACAGCTTCTTGTCTATCAACTCCAACAGGATGAACAGAGTAATGACCCTGCTGACGATAATCACGACTATTTTTATCCCCATTACCTTCATTGCAGGTATATATGGTATGAATTTCAAGCACATGCCGGAGCTAACTCATCCATATGGATACTTCATAGTCTTGTCTGTAATGGCGCTTATAGGAATACTGATGTTTTTATGGTTTAAGAAAAAGGGTTGGTTCGATCTGTATAAATAAAATACATAATAGGGGGAGATAACATGTCTCATACCAATGGAAGGATGCTCAAGATATTTGTAGGTGAATCAGAAATGTACAACCATGAGGCTTTGTATCATGCAATAATAAAAAAATTAAAGGAGCATGGAATGGCCGGTGCGACGACCATTAGAGGCATTGAGGGGTTTGGAGCCCATAATATCAAACACAAAAAGGCTATCGATGTCTTGTCCGGAGATCTGCCGATACTTATTGAGGTGATAGATTCACCGGAAAAAATAGATGAGATAATAGATACGATAAAGCCAATGATAAAAGAAGGCATGATGGCGGTTATAAACGGAGTGGAGATAGTCTGAAAATAAAATAAAGGTCATCACTTCCTCTTCGGAGGAAGTGATGACCTTTATGCATTGTTCTTTTCAATGGAAATAAGCTCAAGAACCTTTTTTTTAATCAAATCCCTTGTCTTTCTGAAATCCTCGATGGGGCCACCGGAAGGGTCGTCAAGTCCCCAGTCTTCCCTAAAGCTGCAGGGAATGAAGGGACACTCCACGTTACAGCCCATTGTGATAAGGTAATCTACTTCCGAAGGGATTTCATCAAGAAGCTTGGGTCTTAGTCCGTGGGTATCGACACCAGCCTCTTTCATCACCTCTAGAGCCAAAGGTTTGACCTCTGGGTATTCTTCGGTGCCTGCAGAGTAGCTTTCAAAGATATCGCCTCCTAAATGCTTCATCCATGCCTCTGCCATTTGTGAACGGCATGAATTATGCACGCAAATAAATGCCACTGTTTTTTTCATGTATATCCTCCAATTTTTATAAATTTAGATTATTCATAACCTCTGTCGAATCATTGCGCAGATCGACACAAGAAAATTTGCTGTTTTTGTATGCGGATAGCTTAAGCAGGTCCTCTTCAAAATCTTTGTGTGAAAATTTGTCGGTCAAATAGGATATCAAGCTGGCGTTGTTCTTTGTGAATTCAGGATCCACGCTGTAAAATATCCATTGAGCATTTTTTTTGGCTTTTATCAGCTTCATACTCTTTAATTTGTTCAGATGCCTGGATACGTTGGATTGGTTCAAGCTTAGAATAGATTCTATTTCGCATACGCAGAGTTCTCCTTGAAGCAAAAGATTGAAAATCCTCAGTCTGTTTTCATCGCCTAAAGCTTTGAAGATATCAACTAATTCCATATTATTTCCTCCAATATGATTATATAATCATATGATATCATTTTTTGCAACAATTCTCAAGCTGTTTTAACTTAAAGTTAACAATATGACGAAATATGATTGAGCTTGTATTTAAAATGTATCAAAGGTGTAATATATTGTAATATTTTATAAAACCACTTGGTTTTATCTGTAGAATAATGTAAGCTAATGACATTAGATTGCTTATTGAAAGGGGCATACATGTTGCTTGCAAAATCGAGACGAGTGTTTTTGATAGCTGTTTTTTTATTGTCCTCAACTCTTATTTGGGGGTGCGCCATAAGCGAATTTACCTACGAAGAAAGAAATGAAAATTTCATGGAATTAAAGCAATCAGGGGTTTCTTACGGGCAAGTGGTAAAAAAAGTCTTTCCCGAAATTTTCGAGAAATATTCACCTGAAGAGGCCCAAAGGCTTGAATTTTACAGATACGACACGGAAAAAGATCTATTGAAAGAATATATGGAGATGTATAAAAACAATGATAAAAAATTTTTGGAAGAGAAAGAGCCCATTGAATTTCATTTGGATGCCTATAGCTGCCCTGTCAAATTACATGTCTTTAGTGATATAGATCCAAATATCAGGTTTCTTTTTCAAAGGCAATATGAAGGCCAAGACATTTACAGCTATGAATATGCCAATGAGGAGCAGTTTATAAGGATCCATGTATCTGATGACCCCATTGAAGATTATGGACAAGCCCACACGAAGACACTGGAAAGATACGATTCCGAGATCACGTTGTGGAGCATTGGCAATTTAGATAATTACCGGATAAGCAAGGATTCGAAATACTATTTGATAAAAGTCATGGGAGAAGTTCCCGAAGAGACATTAAATCTCGTATTTTACCGTGTAATAAATTTCTGGTAAAAAACACTTGAAGTAATTACGAATAAGTGGTATGATTTAGACAAATGAATATTTAGTGCCAGTGAAAAAGTGTAGGCCGTACCAAACGATTATATTGATATGATTGTTTGTTGCGGTCTTTTTGTATTCAAAAATGATTGCCAACAAACCAGCGAAGGAGTGTTTTAGATGTATGATGTTTCAATTATCGGAGCAGGAGTAGTAGGGTGTGCTATAGCCAGAGAACTTTCTAAGTATGACTTGAAGGTGGCTGTATTGGAAAAGGACAGCGATGTCAGCAACGGTACCAGCAAAGCCAACAGCGGAATCGTCCACGGAGGATACGATGCAGCTCCCGGAACTCTAAAGGCAAAGCTTTGTGTCAAAGGGAACCAGATGTTCAAGCAACTTGACAGCGAACTGAAATTTGGTTACAACAAATGCGGTTCTTATGTATTGGCTTTTGACGAAGATGACCACAAAGAGATACTAAAACTCTACGAAAAAGGAGTCAAAAACGGCGTAAAGAATATGTCCATAGTGAACAAGTCGTTTATTTTGGCAAATGAGCCAAACGTAAATCCAGAAGTTTACTCAGCGCTCTTTTGCGGAAGCTCAGGAGTGATATCGCCTTTTGAATTTGCCATTGCATTGGCGGAAAACGCAGCAGACAACGGGGTGGAGTTTTTCCTAGAGACTCCGGTGACAGCCATTGAAGAGATAGACGGACATTTTATAATAAAGAGCGACGACAGAAAGTTTCGCACAAAGTACGTTATAAACAGCGCAGGGCTTTTCAGCGATGAAATAGCCAAGATGGCAGGCATGGAAGATTACAAGATAACGCCGAGGAAAGGCGAGTACCTTTTGTTTGACAAAGATATCGGAAATATGGCAAATGCAGTCTTATTCCAAACTCCAAAGGAAGGATCCAAAGGCATACTAATAACTCAGACTTATCACGGCAATCTCATGATAGGGCCTAATGCAAAGTACGTCTACGACAAGGAAGATATGCTTACTACCAAAGAAGGCTTAAAGGAAGTTTCGGATCAGGCAAAAAAATCTGTGCCGAACATCGATATGAGCAAAGTCATTACACAGTTTGCAGGGCTTAGATCTTCCATGGAGCAGTACGACTTCATCATAGAAGAAACTAAAAAAGGCTTTGTTAATTTAATCGGCATAGATTCACCCGGTCTTACGTCATCGCCGGCAATCGCCCTAGAGGTATTGGATATTTTGGATAAGTCGGGCCTTGGGCTAGACCCAAAAGAAAACCACATATCATACCGTACGCCTTATATAAGGATGGATCATATGTCAAATGAAGAAGTCAACGAGCTTATCGCTCAAGACGGAAGCTTCGGCAAAATTGTCTGTAGATGCGAAAGCATAACTGAAGGCGAAATCGTGGATGTGCTAAAAAGATCAATTCCCGTAAAGACAATCGATGCCATAAAGCGCAGGGCGAGAGCTACCATGGGAAGATGCCAAGGAGGTTTTTGTACGCCGAAGGTAATGGATATAATGTGCAGAGAGCTTAATATGGAAATGACTGATATAAATAAAAGCGAAAAAGGCTCTTATATATTGTCGGGTAAAACCCAAAAAGCTGAAGGGGGAAATGAACAATGGTCTATGATCTTATAGTAGTAGGTGGAGGGCCGGCAGGGCTTGCAGCAGCCTTGAAGGCTTACGATGAAGGAATAAAGGATATATTGATAATAGAAAGGGACTATGTGCTGGGAGGGATATTAAACCAATGCATACACAACGGATTTGGTCTGCACAAGTTCAAAGAGGAGCTTACCGGTCCTGAGTACAGCGAAAAGTACATAGAAAGACTTAAGGATACCAGCATAAAAGTAAAAACAGAGACCATGGTGCTAAAAGTTACCGAAGATAGGGAAGTACATACTTTAAATGAAAAAGAGGGATTTCAGGTTCTTAAAGCAAAAAGTCTTATACTGGCGATGGGGTGCAGAGAAAGAACAAGGGGTGCAATAAGCATTGCAGGGGCAAGGCCTTCCGGAGTGTTCACAGCAGGGACAGCTCAAAGGTTCATCAACTTGGAAGGCTATATGCCGGGCAAGGAAGTGGTGATACTTGGTTCAGGGGATATCGGGCTTATAATGGCAAGGCGCATGACTTTGGAAGGGGCCAATGTCAAATGCGTGCTGGAGCTTATGCCTTATTCAAACGGGCTTACGAGAAATATAGTACAGTGCCTTGACGATTATGATATTCCGCTTAAATTAAGCCATACGGTGGTATCTGTTCACGGAGATAAAAGGCTTGAAGGAATAACGGTTGCAAAGGTAGATGAGAATCTTCAAATAATAGACGGAAGCCAGGAGTACATATCCTGTGATACGCTGTTGCTGTCGGTGGGGTTGATACCTGAAAACGAGCTTTCCAACGTATGCGATATAGAAATCGACAAAACCACAAAAGGGCCTGTGGTATCTGATACTAGAGAAACTTCAAAGAAGGGCATATTTGCATGTGGAAACGTGTTGCACGTACATGACCTTGTGGATTACGTATCAGAGGAAGCTGAGATAGCGGCAGTGGGTGCTGCAAAATTCATAAAAAATTCAGCTGCAGAACAAAAAAGCATAAAAACTAAAGGATGCAATGGGGTTACATATGTGGTTCCTCAAAAGGTAGGACTAGACGATCAGGACAAAGTTGTAAAGATGTATCTTAGAGTAAACAAGGTATACGACAACAGCAAGATAAAGGTGACTGCCGGTGGAGTAGAAATTGCCAGCAAGAAGTACGATAGGCTTATTCCCGGGGAAATGGCTAGCATAAACTTGGTCAAATCAAAACTAAAAGGAATAGACATGGACGAAGTCGTATTCGAAGTGGAGGGCGCGTAGAATGAGCGAGATAAAAAAATACACATGCGTAGTATGTCCAAAGGGATGCAGCCTCGTGGTGGAAAAGGCAAACGGAGAAATAAAAGTCACAGGTCAAAAATGTCCAAGAGGAGAAGTCTACGGAAAAACGGAAATGACGGATCCCAGAAGGGTGATCACTTCCACTGTAGCAGTGGCAGGGGGAAAAGAACCGGTGACTTCAGTAAAGACAACCCAAGGAGTCCCGAAAGGACAGATATTTGATGTGATGAGCACGATAAACAGCGTGAAGCTTAAGTCACCTTGCAAAAGAGGCGACATAATAATAAAAAACATCAACGGAACAGGAGCAGACCTGGTAGTTACCCGCAGCTGCTAATACTAATTCCCATATAAACTCTCAAAAAAGAAGATTCGGACTGCATCAATTTGTAGCCCGAATCTTCTTTTTTGCGGCTCGGCTTAAAAATCATATAGCACAGACCGATTTTTTTAGCGATTGATAAAAAATTGTGATAAAATATACAAAGACTGTGTCACGATGTTGGGAGGAGCTTGTGTGAATTTACTATCGATGTTGTCTTTTGGCTGTTTCGTATGTTTTTTATTTTTGATAATCTACACTATAAATGAGCATAAAAAGAACATCTTAAAAGTCTATGCAGTGCTCGTATGCTCAAGCTTGGGGATATGGGCCTTTTCATACTCTTTTTTCTATGCTGCACCTACAGAGGAAAGCGCATGGTTTTGGCATAAAGCAGGATCAATAGGCTGGAGCACATTTCCGGTTTTTGTACTGTGGTTTTTTCTTGTCCAAACGGGAAGAGACAAAAAAATCAAAAAAAATTGGCACAAGGCAGCTCTTTACTTAATGCCTGCAGTGGTTCTAACTGCAAGCCTTTTAGGGACTACTACTCCGGGTGCTGTAGAACTTGTGCAAAGCGGAAGCGGGCTAGGGTGGGCATACGTTAATGAAATAAGCAATATTTGGTTTTGGGTGTATGTCGCATATTTAGGAGCTTATTTGGGATCAGGGCTGTATTTCCTTTGGGACTGGGGACGAAAATCAAAGTATTTTAATCAAAAAAGACAATCATTTGCCATACTGTATTCAGATGCAATCGTACTTTTCATAGGTGGAATCACAGATTTGATATTGCCTTTGATAAACAGCCATATTCCTCCCATGGCCAATATAGCCCTTGTAGTTTTTATTTACGGGTTTTGGATAAGCATAAACAAGTACGATATATTTAATGTCTATTCTGCGGCGGGGTCGGATATAATATTGGACACCATCATGGACCCTGTGATCATAATGGACAGAGATGGAAAGATCGTCAGGTGCAACAAAACCATATGCAGCTTGTTGGATTATACACAAGCTGAGCTGGTAGGAAAAAACGTCTTGGAGTTGTTGGATGAAAACAGCAGAAGATACGTGGATGCACAGATCAAGAGGCTGCTTAGGGACAAGAGCACTTCAGGAAGAGAGTTTATTTTAGTAAAGAAAGACGGTACAAAAGTTCACACAGTGGTTTCTGCTTCTGTAGCAGAAGACAAGATCAAAGGCTTTCTGGGCATAGTAGCTTCCTACCACGACATTACTGCAAGAAAGCAGATGGAAAAGGAACTTAAAGAGAGCAACAGAAAGTACAGGTTATTGGCAGATGAGCTTTACCATGCAGCCCATTTTGATTCTCTGACTAATCTGCCTAACAGGAGATATTTCTTTCATAAAGCAATGAGCTTTATAGATGACTATAATGAATACGGGACTGATTTTGCAGCTATCTATATAGATTTAAATGACTTTAAGGTAATAAACGACACTTATGGCCACGGCAAAGGAGATGAAATCTTGGTAAAGGCTGCCGAGAAGCTGATGCGCTTTGTGGGAGATAAAGATCTGTTGGCAAGAATAGGCGGCGACGAATTCATCATGCTTTTAGGAGACGTAAGCGACAAAGATGGAGCAGAGTCAAGAGCTTATGAAATAAGGAGATCTTTTGAAGCTGGGATTTATATAGGCAAAAGGAGATACGATCTTGGAGCCTCGGTAGGGTATTCTTTATATTCTAAATCTGAAGATATCGACGAGCTGATAAAAAGAGCGGACAACAGGATGTATGCAGAAAAGATGAAAACCTGCAAAAACTACGTGCTTAGGGAAGAAACACGAAAGTATGTGTAATGGATCCTTGCAGGAATATAGAAAAATTGGCAGTATAAAATTATTAGAAAAGAAAAATTTACATTAGCTATTAAACTTTTTATATTTCCTCCGATATGAATGATAAGAGTGAAAGAAGAAATGTCGGCCGACATCTTCCGTATCTTTAAAGGCAAGGATGCCAATTAAAATTTCAAGGAGGAAATAAAATGAGAATCAACAACAATATTTCAGCAATGAACACCTATTCAAGGTTGTCAAGTGCACAAAGCGCACAGTCAAAGTCATTGGAGAAACTATCTTCGGGCTTAAGAATCAACAGAGCAGGAGATGACGCAGCCGGGCTAGCGATATCTGAAAAGATGAGAGGCCAAATCGGCGGACTTAATCAAGCGATAAGAAATGCACAAGACGGAATCAGCTTGATACAAACAGCAGAAGGTGCATTAAGTGAAACTCACTCTATTCTTAACAGGATGAGAGAACTGGCAGTACAGGCTTCCAATGATACAAACTCTACAGAGGATAGAGATGCTATTAACACAGAGATAACTCAGTTAAAAGAAGAGTTGAATAGAATAGGCGAAACGACTCAGTTTAATGGTAAAGTACTTTTAGATGGTTCTTTTGGCGTCAAGGATAGTGAGACAGGAACTTTAGCGTCAGGTACAGATGGAGTGCAAGGATTCAGTATATCTGGAGCTAAAGCTTCGGAAACATACACTCTTGCAGTTGTTGCAGATGGAGAAGTTTCATTGACAGATAGCGCCGGAAATGCACAAGTGATAACTGGTCTTGCTACAACGTATTCTGGATCATTGAATTTTGATAAAATGGGAATAAGTATTAATCTAAAAGATACTGATTTGGCTGCAGCAACTGATACTATTGGTGGTAAAACAATTATTACCTCTGCTACGACAGATCAAAATATCCAAATAGGCGCAAATTCCAATCAAAAATTGGGAATAAGCATTGATAGCATGAAAGCAGATGACTTGGGAGTAGCTACAATTTCTGTTGCATCTCACACAGATGCAGAAAGTGCTATAACAGCTATAGACACAGCTATAAATACAGTTTCAACTCAAAGATCAAAACTCGGTGCATGGCAAAATAGGTTGGATCATACAATAAACAACTTGACTGCTTCTGCTGAAAACTTAACTGCTGCCGAATCTAGAATCAGAGACGTAGATATGGCTAAGGAAATGATGGAGTTTACAAAGAACAATATACTGAACCAAGCTTCTACAGCGATGCTTGCACAGGCTAATCAAATGCCTCAGGGAGTGCTTCAGCTTCTTGGATAATTCATTGCAAAAAGAGTCGACCTTTAAATGGGTTGGCTTTTTTTATTTGCAAAAAATAATTACCGGTATTAAATTTTCTTGACAATATCCGATACCCTTAATAAGAGATTGTTTGCTGTTATGATGCGGCATCATTAAAATTAAAGGACGTGATCACTTTGATACAAATTTCAAGACCGATAAATGAAACTTCAAAGCCTCTGACAAAGGTCGAGGGACGATCATTGGAAAATAATACGAAAAACAAGAAAAATGACGAGCCTTTAAGTCTTAAGGACTTTCAACCGGTAGAAAAAACAGAATATACTAAAGAAGATCTAAAAGGAGCAGTAGAAACCACCAACAAGCTGCTGTTTGAACGGCAAAACAGCCACTTTGAATTCAAGATACACGACAGGACAGGCAGAATAATGGTGAACCTTGTGGATACAAAAACAGAAGAGGTAATAAAAGAGATGCCTCCGGAAAAGATACTGGATCTGGTGGCAAATATATGGGAATTAGTAGGCATCATAGTAGACGAAAGGGGTTGATTTTATGTCTACAGTAAATTTTATGGGTTCTTATTCGGGAATAGACCAGACTATGATAGATCAGCTGATGGCTGTTGAAAAAAGACCGCTTGTACAGCTGGCAGACAAAAAAACCGGCATGGAAGCTCAGAAGAATGCCTGGAACGATGTAAGGACAAGGCTTAACAACCTGTTTGAAAAGATAAAGGTGCTTGAAAGCGCAGAAACATACACTTCAAAGAACGCGTCTTCATCAGGAGACAGCGTAGAAATGACTGCAAGCAAGAACTCTTCGGAAGGAACTTACCAAATTCATGTGGGTCAGCTTGCAACGAGCACTGCGGTGATAGGTGGAACGATTGCCGCCGCAGAAGGAGACAGCTCAAAAGCGCTTGGCATTACGGGCAGCTTTAATTTAAATACGGATCATCAAATAGATATCGCTACAGACGACAGCGTCAGAACAATAGCAGATAAGATAAATGCCATAAAGGACCAGTCAGGGGTAAGGGCGTCGATTATAGACAACAGACTGGTTTTAAATAATATAGCCACAGGAAATACGGATATAGTTTTGTCAGATGGAGATGGGACAACTTTAAATTCAATAGGCTTAGGAGACACATCCACTTTAAATCAGGGTAAAAACGCCCTGTTTAACATCAATGGGGTAGATGTGGAAAGAAGCTCAAATACCGTAAGCGATGTAGTCGAGTATACGACGATTACCCTTTCAAAAGAGCATTCCATAGGAGACTTTGACACAGTAAGCGTAAGCTTGGATACGGGCAAGGTGGAAACTGCCCTGGATGAATTTATAAGCCAATACAACTCAACCATGCAGTTTATAGACAGCAAGCTATCTGCAGGTCAGGCAGGGGTAGAAGGAAGCAGGGGAGATCTTGCCGGAGACGGGACTCTGATGAGGCTTCAGTCTACGCTTAGAAACATGGTGTCTTCAACTATAAGCAACGATAATACCGAAATAAACAATATTTCTGAAATCGGGGTAACGACGATAGACAAATTCGGTCAGCTCCAGTTTGACAAGAGCAAATTATCTGCTGCTTTGTCGGAAAATCCTGAACAGATCAAAAACTTTTTTAGCTCTGTAAACGAAAGCGGCGATAAAATAGGATTCGTGCCCAGGATAAATTCTTACATCGATGGATTTGTATCGTCCACAGGAATAATAAAAGGCAAAACCGACACCTACGACAGGACAATAAAGGATATAAGCAAGCAGGTGGATGCATTCAATATAAGGATGCAAAGAAAAGAAGAGTACTACATAACCATGTTTAGCAGGCTTGATACTGCCATGATGGAAGCAGAATCTCAAATGAACTGGCTGACAAGCCAGATAGCCGGTCTTACTGCTGGAATGGTAAACAAGAAATAGGAGGGAGAAAGGATGTACTCAGGCAATAATGCATACGCCAATGCGGGCAATGCGTATAAAAGCAACGAAGTGATGACTGCCCCTAAGAAAAAGCTTGTCATCATGCTTTATGAGGGCGCAGTAAAAAACCTTAAGTTGGCAAAGATCGCAATGGAAGAAAAGAATATAGAAAAAACAAACGCTGCCTTTATAAAAACTCAAAATATACTGACAGAGCTTATGAGCACCCTGAATTTTGACCAAGGTGGAGACATAGCTAAAAATCTAATGGCATTATATCAATACATGTATCAAAGGACAGTGAGCGCGAATATAGATAAAAACCAAGATACAGCCGATGAGGTCATCGGGTATCTTGAAGAGCTGAGAGATGCCTGGAGTCAAATATGAACAGTGCAGAATGCCAAGAATTGCTGAGCATGAAGCTTGAATTTTTAAATACGATATTTGAAAACTCCCGCATTGAAAAAAGCAGTTTAGAAACCTGCTTAAAGATTTTAGAAAACAACAAGGCATTTGTTGCAAAAATCATGGATATCGATGCTAGGCTGGATAATTGTGATACAATAGAGTTGAAAGAACACGAAGAGCTTAAAGAGGAAATACTCTTGATTCTTGAAGATATTAAGCAGCAGCAAAAGATTCTGCTTGAAAAGTTGGATCTTGAGAAAGTTGAGCTTGGGAAAGTCCTGGAGCAGTTTTCAAAAAAACGACAGGTGGCAAACAATTATATCAAAGGGTCTAATGGACCTGTCTTTGTAGACAAGGATTTTAAATGATACTAACTTTTAGAGATTTCCATGAAAATAAAGCAAGCAACAGTTAAGGACAAAATCAAATATAGATTTCACAAAGCAGGTTGCCCTTTGGAAGGATTAGATCCTTTTTACAATCCGGACAGATTCCAACTAAGGGGAAAGAGCGATGCCGGCGGCAAGAAATACCAGTGCAAAGAGTGCAATAAAATCACCACAGTCAGATCAGTTGCATCCAGAAGCTCTGATTTAAAAAGTCAAAAAGAAGACTTAGGCTACAACAAGCTGGCAAAGCTTATAATGAATGGGAAAACCGTCACACAAATATGCCGAATTATGGACTTTTCTCCGGCAACTTACTATCATAGACTGGAAGAGACAGCTATATACTTAAGAAGCAAGCGTAAAGAAAGAGAAGACAAGCACTTTACAGGCAGGGTCACCGCACCTTTGTATGTGGCTGTAGAAATGCTTGGCTATGACAATCAAGATGATGATAAGAACATATTGATAAGCAGCGACTTGTTAAGCGGATACATATACCAAGTGTCCGACTGTCACGATTCCAAGGGCGAGAGAATTGACTTGATTAAAGAACATATAAGCTTGACTGTTGAAGGCAAAGAGCCGGGTAAGTGGTTTTTTTTTGTAGAGTCCAGAGAGATGGAAGATGTTTTTTCAGAGGTAATTACTCGAATTTCTTCTATTGCTGTAGGAAGCGTCAGCGGTGGAGTTAAATACCTTGATTATGTAAAAAAGCATATAAACAGGACTGAATCGAAGCACTCCTATTTATACATGGAAATAGCATTATATTATTATAATTTCCTTCACGAAATAAGTCTGTTCGAAGGAAGAAAAGCAACACCGGCCCAACTTATGTGCATCTAGGTGCGCGATAAGCTGAAAAACAGCATAAAAAGATCAGCTAAATGCATTAAGCTTGCTTTAATACATTTAGCTGATCTTTTTATATTGGGCGAAGTTCAGGAAATCAGAAGCATAAATGAGCAAATGCTCAAAATTATAATTTATGCACCTGTAATTTAAAAAAAATTTAAAAAAAACATATAATTTAACATGTTGTTGTTGATTTTTTTACATTTAGACTATAAAATTATACCAGATAGAAATTGGAATCATAAATTGACTCAAATAAATTGAATTGGTGAAGAATTAAGCACGGATAATATTTTATCAGAAAACCGTTTTCATAGCAATACAAAAGTATTGGAGGAGATCAAATGTCTGATCTTAGTTATCAAATAATAAAAAACGGACTAGATGCTGCTTCTGCAAGGCAGAAGGCAATATCTGCCAATATAGCGAACGTCAATACTCCCGGGTATAAATCAGAGAAAATAGATTTTGAATCAGAGCTCAGGAAAGCTTTGGGAAAAGACGGCATAGCCATGGATAAGACCCACGAAAACCACCTGGGTGGAGCCACGGCTTCTTCAGTTTCTCATAAAACAGTCAAAAGCGAGGCAATCTCCATGAACGATACGGGAAACAATGTGGATATAGACAGAGAAATGGTGGATCTGGCCGCCAACGAAATTTACTACAATGCTTTGGTAGCACAGTTAAACAAAAAACTGTCCAATATGAATTACGTTATAAACAGGTAAATACAATCACGAAAGGAAGTCAGGTAGATGTCGGTATTTAATTCCATGAAGATCAACGCTTCCGGCCTTACCCTGGAGCGAATGAAGCTTGACACCATATCTTCAAACATAGCAAACGTAAATACTACCAGGACTGAAGACGGAGGACCTTATCAAAGGAAAGAAGTAGTGTTTGAGGAAATGGTAAAGACTCAATACAACGAGCAGACAAAAATGCGCGAAGAGAAAACTATGGGAGTCAAAGTCACAGAAATATATGAAGACCCTGACAATATGAGGATAGTCTACGACCCGGACCATCCGGATGCAGACGAAGAAGGGTATGTAACAATGCCAAATGTGAATCTGTTGGATGAAATGGTCGATTTGATTCAAGCACAAAGAACTTATGAGGCTAACGCCACAGCGCTAAAGGCGAGCAAAGGAATGCTCAATAAAGCTATAGAAATATCCAAGGGGTAGATAATTCATGAATATTGCTAATACATCGTACATAAACATCATGGACAGGTATAAAAACCTTGTGGATCCCGGGCAGCAAAGTTTAGTCAGTCAACCGAAACCCAGCGAAGATAATAATATCGGCGTGGCTGACTTTGAAGAGCTGATTGGTGATAAAATAGACAAGCTAAACCAAGTTCAAGTTCAATCTGACAACCTTATACAGGATTTTGCAGCGGGAAATACACAGGACCTTCATCAGGTGATGATAGCTGCTGAGGAAGCTAGGCTCAGCATGGAGCTGGCGGTACAGATAAGAAACAAGGCAGTAGAAGCGTATAAAGAACTCAACAATATGCAGTTGTAATAATTAAAGCGAAGGTAAAAGATATTTAAAAGCGAAGCGGCAGGGGATAAAAGAGCGAAGAGACATCTAAAGGAAAGGCAAAATCAATTCAATTCTTTTTTAAAATTCTGCAATTGCCTCAAAAGGCAAATTTCAATTACAGGTATCTTCTCCCTACCAACTTCCATAAAATAACATTTAAATTTCATTTAAGAAAATAAGCAATAAAAAACCAATGGCTAAATACTAAACCGACCTAGCAAAGGAGCAGTCATTTAATGGATAAGATCAAGGACTTGGCCCAAAAAATCAAGGGCGGATGGGGAAAAATCGATAAAAAGAGAAAAACCAGTCTGGTGTTGGCGACCTTGGCTTTGGTTTTATTTGTGTTTACTTATAATTGGTACAACGGAAGAGTCACTTATGCAGCTCTTTTTACAAATCTGGATCTGCAGGATGCGGCTAGAATAACAGCTGATCTGGATGCTAAAAATGAAATCACCTATAGGATTGAAAATGGTGGAAAAGATATATACATAGATGAAAAGTATGTAGATAAATATAGGCTTGATCTGGCTATGAACGGAATGATGCCGCAAAATTCGACGGGTTTTGAAATTTTTGACGATATGGGCATGATGGTGACAGATGAAGATAGGAAGATCATGTATCAAAGAGCCCTGGAAGGAGAGCTTCAACGGTCTATCATGTCGATATCAGAGATAGATACTGCAAGGGTCCATTTGGTGATGAGCGAAGAGAGCATATTTGACACCCAAAGAAGAAGCGCGTCTGCATCTGTAGTCGTGGATGTAAAGGCCGGCGCTGCGCTTCCTGCTGAATCGGTAAAGGGCATAATCGCTTTAGTTTCAGGGGCGGTAAACAGCCTTCCCGAAGAAAACGTAAGGGTAATCGATTCTTCAGGAAACCTGTTAAGCTTGGGTATGGCTTCAAATGAGCAAAATAGCGGCTTGGAGCTTGCAGGCCAGCAAAAGGAAATAAAGGCTGATTTTGAATCTCAGCTTAAAAACAATATCTTGGATCTTTTGGGGCCTGCATTTGGACCTGACAAGATCAAAGTTTCCATTTATGCAGATTTGGATTTTGACGCACAGGAACAGACTGTCATAAGCTATGAAAACCCTGTTCCGAGAAGCGAGCAGAAAAGCGCATCAGGAAGCGGCCTGAATCAGGACGCGATCATGGAAGATCCAATAGGGGACAATGTGCAAAACGTGCTCGGAGGCAACGGCGATGAAGACATGTCTTCATTTGACGGGGTCGTAAATTACGAGCTCACAGAATCCAGGACAAATACTGTGCGAGCCCCTGGAAAAGTCACGAGGATATCCACATCCATACTATATGATGGAGAATTGACCCAGGAGCAGGCGGCAAGCATCAGAAACCTTGCCGCTACAGCCACGGGATACGACGCGGCAAGAGGGGATCTTATAAATGTAGAAGGAGTGATCTTTGACACCGCCTACCAAGAGGAGCTAGACAGGCAGCTAGAGGAGATACGGGCAGCGGAAGATGCCTCGAAGACTTTTATGGATAGATACGGAGACTATATTTTCTTTGGAATATTCGCTCTCTTAGGGCTCGTGTTGGCAGCGTCGGTACTGAGAGTTGTTTTCGGAAGAAAGAAACAAAATCCGGAAGATGTGCCGCTACAGCCTGTTTTGACTGGAGAGGCTCCGGTTGGAGCAATGGTTGACATAATTGACGATGCAGCTAAAAAATTTGAAGTGAAAGAAGACAAAAACGAAAAACAGGTCAAGGATTACGCCAAGGAAAATCCCGAAATTGCAGCAGATCTGATTAAAGCTTGGATGAAAGATTGAGGTCGATAGCATATGCAGGTAAAGCCTTTAAACGGAATAAAAAAAGCAGCTATATTGTTGATAGCGCTGGGACCTGAGGTTTCATCCCAGATATTAAGGATGCTGCCGGACAATATGATTCAAAAAGTGACCTATGAAATTGCCAATATCGAGTACGTTGAGCCTTATGAAAGGGAAAAAGTCATAGGAGATTTCATGGATATGGCCTCGGCAAGGGAATATATTTTAGACGGAGGGCTAGATTATGCCAGGAATCTCTTGACAAAGGCATTGGGAACATCCAGAGCCAAGGAAGTGATGGATGTCCTAAATCAAATACAGCAAAGAGAGATGCCCTTTGCCATATTGCGAAAGGCGGACACCCATCAGTTGGCAAACATGCTGGCAAACGAGCATCCTCAGACGATTGCCCTTATCATGTGCTACATACAGCCTGACAAGGCGGCGGACGTTTTGGCGATGTTTCCCCACGAGCTTCAGACAGAAGTTGCAGAAAGGATAGGAGTAATAAACAGGACATCGCCGGCAGTAATAAAAAGGATTGAGACCATACTTCAAAACAAGTTCTCAAGCGTAATAGACAGCGACACCGAAAATATCGGCGGGGTTAAGACTTTAGTGGAAATATTAAACTCCGTTGATCGGACGACTGAAAAGAATATCATAAGCGACCTTGAAAAAACCCAGCCGGAGCTGGCGGAGGTAGTAAAGGCAAACCTATTCGTATTCGAAGATATCGTAACCTTGGACAAAGGATCCATACAGAGGGTCTTGCGAGAAGTCAGCAACGAAGACTTGGTGTTGGCTCTCAAAGGAGCGTCAGAAGAGGTCGCATCAGTGGTGTTTTCAAACGTGTCGAAGAGAGCTGCAGAAACTATCCGAGAGGATATCGAGTTTATGGGCCCTGTCAGGCTATCTACAGTTGAAGAGGCGCAGCACCGCATCGTGGGCATAATCAGGCGATTGGAAGAGGCCGGAGAGATCGTGATAGGAAGGGGTGATTCTGATAGCATTATCGTATAAAATCATAAAAAACACCTCGAATTCAGGGCATAAACAGCTTTCAAGCTTAGATGCTTCAAGCTTTATAATTAAAGAAAAGGCTACAGAAAAGGCCACTGAAACAAAAGAAGATGAGTTCCAAGACATCAAGTCGATTGAAGAAGAGATAAGAAGAAAGATAGAAGAAGAGACTCTATCCCAAAGAGAAGCCATTCTTGAAATGGCGATGTCCGAGGCTGAAAAGATCAGAGAAGATGCCAGAAGAGAAGGAAGCGCTTCAGGATATGAAGAGGGATATCAAAGAGGATTTGAAGACGGCAGGATGGAAACAGAGGGGATGAGAAAGAGCGCTTTAAGGTACATTGACGAAGCTGAAAAGAAGGTTAAGGAATATTTTTTAAGAAACGAGAAGAAGATATTGAATCTTGCAGCAAAGATAGCAGGCAAGATAGTTCACCAAACTATAGATTCAGATGCTGAAAATGTCATGCTGTTGGCAAAGCCGGTGCTGCATCAGTACGGAAAAACCGAAAAAGTGGTCATAAGCTGCCATCCTGAAAATGTGGATTTTGTGAGAGGGCACTTAAGCGAGGTTGAAAAGCTATGTCCGAATGCCCACATACTCATACTTGAAGATGACATGCTGGAGAGAAACGGCCTTGTCATTGAAAACGAAAACCAGATAGCAGATATGCAGATAGCAAAACAATTGGAAAGATTCATGAAGCTGGCCGAAGGCTGAGTAAAGGAGCATTAAATTGATTTCCATGCCATTTGATAAATACGAAGAAATCATAGAAAAAAACGACCTTTACTACAAGATGGGAAAAGTCAGAAAAGTAATAGGTCTGATAATTCATGCAGTGGGGCTAAAGGTCTTTGTAGGAGAGGTATGCCATATACTGATTGGAGACGACAACAAGGTGGCAACGGAAGTCGTAGGCTTCCAAGACGACAGCGTTTTGTTGATGCCCCTTGGAGACGTTCAGGGAATAGGCCCGGGATGCCTGGTGCTGCCGACCGGGAGCTCTCTTGTAGTAAAGGTAGGCGAAGAGCTGCTGGGAACCACCTTGGACGGACTTGGCAATCCAATGGACGGGAAGAGCAGAAAGCTCCAAGGCACAGGGGATATAAACAGGATGCCTCCCAATCCCTTTCAGAGAAAGAAGATAGAAAGCGTCATGAGCACCGGCGTAAAAGCCATCGACGGAATCCTCACATGCGGGGAAGGCCAGCGTATAGGGATATTTGCAGGAAGCGGCGTAGGGAAAAGCACCCTGTTGGGAATGATCAGCAGGTATTCTGATGCTGAGGTAAACGTAATTGGCCTAATCGGCGAAAGAGGCCGAGAGGTTCTGGAATTTATCGAAAGAGATCTGGGAGAAGAGGGCTATAAAAAGTCCGTGGTCATTTGTGCTACATCAGATCAACCGCCTTTGGTTAGATTAAAAGGAGCGTATGTAGCCACGGCAATTGCCGAGTACTTTAGGGATCAAGGCAAAAAAGTAATGTTCATGATGGACTCAGTTACGAGATTTGCCATGGCTCAAAGGGAGATAGGCCTTGCCATAGGAGAACCACCCACCACTAGGGGATACACGCCGTCTGTTTTTGCCACTCTTCCCAAGCTGCTTGAAAGAAGCGGAATGTCAAAGGATGGGTCGATCACCGCTTTTTATACTGTTCTTGTGGAAGGCGATGACATGAATGAGCCCATTGCCGATGCTGTCAGAGGTATTTTAGACGGACACATAGTGTTAAGCAGAAAGCTTGCGGGCAAAAACCACTTTCCTTCAATAGATGTTCAACAAAGCGTAAGCAGGATAATGAAAGAGATAGTAGGCAAAGAGCATTTTGACAATGCCGGTCGATTAAAAGAGAACATAAGCAGATATCAAGATTCGGAAGACCTAATAAATGTGGGGGCATACTCCAAAGGAACGAATCCGGATATTGATAGAGCAATCAAGCTGAAAGTTCCAATCGACGATTTTTTAAAGCAAAACATAGAGGAATCTTGGAAATATGAAGATACTGTAAAAATGCTCAGTGGAATTTTTGAAAATTGATTTTACGTAAAGGAAGATGATTGCTTTGAGAAGTTACCATTTTAAAATGGAAAAGGTGCTCGAATATAAAAGCAGGGTGGAAAAAGGGATAATAGAAGATTATGCCAAGATAAACACCAAGCTGTCCAAAGAAAAAGAACACTTGGACAGCCTTAAGAGCCAATACGAACAAAACGGTCATAAAGAAAAACCAAAAGCCGACTTAAACAACATGAAAATGCAATTTCTATATAAGGAAAAATTAAAAAATGAAATGACCTATCAGGAAAAAAAAGTTGCAAATATCAATAAGAAACTGGAAGAAGTCAGGATAGATCTGGTGGAGGCTAGAAAAGACAGAAAAATAATGGAAAACCTAAGGGAAAAAGATAAAGAGCACTATGAAAAAAAAATAAAAGAGCATGAACAAAAGGAGCTAGACGACTTGACGATAATGAAATATGGAAGGAGGTGATTGAATGACGCAAAACGTACAATTGAATATCCCGGCAATAGACAACCACAAGGTAAAAGCAATAAACCTTCAGGCAGAAGGTGATTTTCTCGCCTGTATGAAGGCTTGTGCAGACAACATCTTAGATTCAAAAGACAAATCCCTTGAGTCGGATGGCGAGCTGGCCGATCTGTTTGAAGGCATTGAAGATGAAATGCCTGAATCAAATATCGTGGATATATTTGTGCCTGGGTTTTTCATAGGGACAGCTACGCCTAAAAATGAAAAACAGAGGGATATCTCGCAAGAAGCGCCAAGGGGGGACCGTATGGCAAAAGGAGTTCAAGAAAAACTGGGAATTTCAGAGCCGGTCATAAAGACAGATGACAAAAGGGAAAAGCCTTTGCCTAATACGAACGAGGCTAAGAGAGCTGATGTCGACCCCATTTCGAAAATCGATATAAAAGGAATTGAGGCAAAGTCTAAAGTCCAAACGAAACCCATGCACGCTGTGGATGTCAAAGGTCAAGAGGTTCATGGTGCACGCCCGGCAGAGACGGATTCCAAGGAACCAAAAGATGTGAAGAATGATGGTGGAATTTATCAGCAAAATACAGAAGGGGTTTTAAAGAATATCCACACAGGTGCAAAGATCGTGGATAACAAAGGATTTGAATCCAATATGGATCTGGCATCAAAAGAAATAGTCCATAGGGTGGAGACGATGACCGAAGGAGAGAGGCAGACTATCAAGGTCAACCTTTATCCGGAAGAACTTGGAGAGATGAAAATTGCCCTAAGCATGGAAGAAGGAAAGCTTACAGGAAAGATCACTGTTCAAAACAGCGACATCAGGCAGATGTTTTCAGACAAGCTAAATGAGCTGAACCAAAATTTAAGAGACCAGAACATCAATGTAGCAAAGCTTGAGGTTGGAATAGGCACCGGTCATGAAGGACAGCAAAAAGGACAAGAAAGAAGAGGACGCTACAAAGCGGCAAACAAAAATGTCAGGCTATACGGCGATGTGCAATTTGCAGCTAATAGCGCCTACGAATCAAAGGCAGAGCTAAATGGAATAAACGTTTTGGCTTAAGTGCAGAAAGGAGAACTTATGGCGATTAATGGAGTTGGAGGAAACATAAATACAAAGGCGACCACTCAGACAGAGCAAAGAAACGATTTTATGGATGTGCAAAGCTTTCTTAAGATCATGACGGCCCAGCTGCAAAACTTAGATCCAATGGGTGAAAACAGCGCAGACAGCGGCGAATACATATCGCAAATGGCACAATTTACCATGCTGGAACAAATGAACAGCCTGGCAAGCAGCTTGCAGAATCTTTCAGTACTGTCACAACAGCAGCTTTCATTTTCACTGGTGGGAAAAACCGCAACTGTTTACGATGGAGACAAGGAAGTCACCGGCATAGTTGAGAAAGTAAGATACAGCGAAGGATATGCTTATCCTGTAATAGGCGGCAGGGAGTATTCGATGGGAATGGTAACAGAGGTAGGTGAGGATTAACTTGGCATTTAAAGTTCAAAACGGGCAGATAATTCCCGTAAAAAGCAAGACCGATGTCAAAAGCAAACCAAATGTTGATTTTGAGAAGATTTTACTTGAGAAGGTCAAAAGACAGCCTTCCGTAAAAATCTCGGCACATGCAATAGACAGGATGGACAAGAGACAGATCGAGCTTGACGAGAAGGATATGGAAAAAATAAATGATGCATTCGAAGCACTGGAAAAAAAGGGCGGGAGAGAGAGCCTGCTGCTTTATAAAGATGCTGCATTTATAGCCAGCGTTCAAAACAGGACGATCATAACGGCGATGAAAAGCTCGGAAATGGAATCAGTAACTAACATAGACAGTGCGATAAGCATTAAATGATGGCCGGACCTCTAGAGGAAGCCATGAAGCTGCTGACTGACTGAAGCGGCAAAAAAAATTAATCTCAGGAGGAAACACAAATGTTAAGATCACTATATTCAGGTGTAAGCGGAATGAGGAACAATCAAACCAAGATGGATGTAATAGGAAACAACATAGCAAATGTAAACACTACCGGGTTCAAATCCGGCAGAGTAAGGTTTCAGGATATGTTGAGCCAAACAATAGCAAATGCCCAAGCGCCTACGGCCAACAGCCTAGGAGGAGTAAACCCCCAACAGATTGGCCTTGGAGTAAAAACAGGTTCCATAGATACGATAATGACCGGGGGAGCCCTTCAGCCGACAAATAGGGATTTAGACTTTGCGATTGAAGGAAACGGGTTTTTCGTGGTAAGCCAGGATACGGGAGCAAACATGAAATACTACACCAGAGACGGAGCTTTTTACAGGGATTATCAAGGCAATTTAGTAAACGCAAGCGGATTTAGGGTCTTGGGCTATGGTAAGGATCCGGCAGCGGAATATGCTTCGCCGGAGACGACTGTCCTAAATACAGATCCGGATGATATGGAACCTTTGAGCATACCTAACAGCATAGTCGTCGGAGGGGAGACTCTAAGCCTAGAAACCTACTCAATTGACGGAAGCGGACAGATTATCGGCGTATTCAGCGATGGGAACCCATACCTTTTAGGACAGTTGGCAGTGAGCAAATTCAACAATGCCGAGGGCCTTGAAAAGGCGGGAAACAACAACTACACAGCATCGAACAACTCGGGAGCGCCGGAGTTTGGAGTAGCAAACGGAGAAGGCTACGGAACGATCAGGCAAGGAGTAATCGAAATGTCAAACGTGGATTTGGCCAATGAATTCACTGAAATGATAATAACCAGCAGATCCTACCAAGCGAATTCAAGGACAATAACCACTTCTGACGAAATGCTTCAAGAGCTCATAAACCTTAAAAGATAGATAAACGTGCTATGCACATTGGAGGGAGTCCATGATACCTTTAAGCTCGCTAAGCGGCAATGAGTTTTTTCTTAACTGCGACATGATAGTCAAAATCGAGGCGCTTCCGGACACCGTGATAACTTTGACAGACGGAAGAGCCATGAGAGTCAAGGAATCGCCTGATAAGATAATTGAGGAAATAGTAAAATACAAAAGAAAGATACATCTCGGATTACCGGAGGTTGAATGATGAAAAAGAACTTTACAGCTGTAATCGGCATGGTTGCCGGGTTTGGATTGATAATAACATCGATAATGCTCAGTGGAGACATTCAAAGCTTTATCAGCATCTCTTCCCTTGTCGTGACGATAGGAGGATCCTTTTGCGCTCTATTGATAAGCTTTCCCCTAAGGGATCTTTTAAAAGTGCCCAATATGCTTAAGATGCTTGTCAACGAGCCCGAAAGCGACAGGAAAACCCTTATCGTCATTTTTTCAGAATTGGCCAGAAAAGCAAGGAGAGACGGTTTGCTTGCCTTGGAAGATGACATAAGCGATATGGAAGACGAGTTCATAGTGTCCGGACTGCAGATGGTCGTCGATGGTATAGAGCCGGATATAATCAGGGAAATCCTTACTCTTAAAATGGAAACGACCGAGAGAAGGCACAGGATGGGCCAAAACATATTCAGCAAATGGGGAGAGCTCTCTCCCGCCTTTGGAATGCTAGGTACCTTAATTGGGCTGGTAGTCATGCTTGCAAATCTGCAGGATGCAGCTTCAATAGGCACAGGAATGGCTGTAGCCTTGATAACCACGTTTTACGGATCTCTAGTAGCCAATTTGGTATTCATTCCGATAGCCAGCAACCTTAGCGTACAGACTGATGAAGAGATGTTCTCCAAGGAAATGGCCATAGAGGGGATAATTGAGATCCAGGCGGGTACCAACCCAAGGATCTTAGAGGAAAAGCTAATGACGTACCTCTCTCCTGAGGAGCACCTGACTTTAAAACAGGAGAAGTCTGCTGACCAAAGAGAGGCAGAGGCATATGAGTAGAGAAAGAAGAAGGAAAAAATCTGAAAACGGCTCTTCAGGCGGGGCGCCCGCCTGGATGGCTACATTTTCGGATATGATGACTTTGCTTCTTACGTTTTTCATATTGCTGTATTCAATCTCGACTGTAGACGTTCAGAAATTCAAGGATATAAGCTACTCGCTCCAGGCGGTCTTAATGGGTGAAGGACAGCCTACCATATTTGAAGGACAGGAAACTACCACGGATATACCCCTTGAAGATCAGGACAAAGTAGTGCAAGACATATTAGAACAAAGCACTATCAAGGAAGAGACCCTAAAAATGTATGCCCAAGTTCAAGAATACGTAAACGAACACGGCCTTGAAGCAGATGTAAATGTAAGTTTGAACAGAAGCGGGGTTTTTGTCGACATAAAAGAAGCCATCTTATTCGAGTCCGGCGAAGCAGATCTGAAAACCGGAGGGAAAGAAATTTTGAATCAGTTGGAAGGGCTTTTCCTCCAATTTCCAAATGAAATCGTAGTGGAAGGACATACCGATAACGTGCCTATAAAAACGGCGAGCTATCCCACTAATTGGGAGCTTTCGGCAGACAGGGCGGTTACCGTGGTAAGATACCTCTGCGAAGAAAAAAGCGTGCCGGAGCGTAGGCTGTCTGCTATTGGATACGGAGAACATCGACCTATTGCAGATAATGATACAGCTTCAAATCGGGCTCTTAACAGAAGGGTAAACCTTTTAATCATAATGGATGAAGAAAGCGGGGAATTCTAGTGGCAGGAGAAGGCGATAAGAAAAAGCCGAATAGACTCGTCGTCATAATAATAATATTGGCTGCAATAATACTTGTAGGGATAGTTGCGGTGATATTCATGGCTACGGGGATTAAAGTGTCGGACATAACAGATAAATTTGTAAAGCATGAGGAATACATAGTCGAAATGGACAGCTTTGTGGTCAATTTGAATACAGAGGGCAGGACGAGCAACTATTTAAAAATCCAAGTATCCCTGCTTTATACAGACAAAAAAAAGGGTTCGGTGCTCGAAGAGAAAAGCAGCCAAATCAGAGATGTGGTAATAACCGACTTAATGGGATATTCTCCGGAACAGCTGCTGGCTGAAGATGGATTGGAAAAAGTCAAATCTCGGCTTAAAAAACAGATAAACCAAGCACTGGATGAAGAAGTGGTTGAAGAGGTCTACTTTACGGACTTCTTGATACAATAGGGGTGTTTTTATGGATTTAGATATGTTTTTCTCCCTGCTGCAAACGGCGATGTCGCTAGCGGCAGTTACGGCTCTTGCATATCTCGTGCTAAGGGGTGCGAAAAAACTCATGCCGTCAAGCGGCAACTACGTCACCATAATAGAAAAGACTCCGCTGTCAAACCAGTCGTATCTAGCGGTAGCGAAGGTAGGCGGTGCTTACCATTTAATAAGCGTGACCCAGGGTGAGATCAAGATGCTTAAAGATTTGGACAGCGATGAAGTGGAAAAAGTCATTGAAGAAAGAAATATCAAATTTGAACAAAATCCCTTGGACAAATTTATGCAGATGAGGAAAAACCGTGAATAAGAAGCAATTGATAATAATCATGACGATCATACTGGCTTTTTCGCTATTAGCGCCTCAAGAGGCATCGGCAAATGGATTGGACCTTAGCGAATTCGGCATAAATTTCAATTCAGCAGAAAACGAGCCTCAGGCAATGGTGGATACGGTAAAAGTATTTATACTGCTTACTGTACTGACCCTCGTGCCGGCATTTTTGATACTGACCACTTGCTTTACACGGGTGGTGGTAGTCCTGTCGTTTTTAAGAAATGCGATAGGAAGCCAGCAGACGCCTCCAAATCAGGTATTGATCGGGCTTGCCTTGTTCATAACCCTGTTTGTAATGCAGCCGATATATGCCCAAGTCATGGATGAAGCCGTGACGCCGTTCTTAAATGAAGAGATTACCCAAGAAGAAGCATTTGAAATAGGCTCTGCGCCCATAAAGCGATTTATGTTGGAACAAACCAGGGAAAAAGACCTGGCGCTGTTCATGAGAGCGGCTGAAATGGATAATCCGGAAGATCCAATGGATCTATCCTTTACCGTAGTGGTTCCGGCATTTACCATAAGTGAGCTGAGAATGGCTTTTAGCATAGGATTCATACTGTTTTTGCCGTTTTTGATCATGGACATAGTGGTTTCCAGCATATTGATGTCCATGGGAATGTTCATGCTGCCCCCGGTAATGATATCCTTGCCCTTTAAGTTATTGCTTTTTATTTTAGTGGACGGGTGGTATTTGGTAGTGGAATCTCTGCTGAACAGCTTTGGATAGGAGGAAGTCATGAATCAGACGATGGCACTGGATTTATTGAGAAATGCATTTTTGACTACGATTGCTACAGCCGCACCGGTTCTCATCATTGCAATGGTCGTGGGACTGATCATAAGCGTTTTACAGGCTACTACACAAGTACAGGAGCAGACTCTTTCCTTCGTGCCTAAAATGATAGCGGTTATATTCTCCCTTGTGCTGTTTGGAAGCTTTATGATGAATATGTTGATAAACTTTGCCCAGGACATATTTGAGCTGATACCGAATTTATAGGAGAGAGCCATGTTTGTATTTGAAATTCAGGCGTTTTTATTCATCTTTGCAAGGATAACTTCATTTATAGTGGTGGTTCCGGGATTTTCACACAAGAGCCTGCCAAATACGGCAAAAGTGGCATTTTGCCTTGTGCTAAGCTGGTTTGCCTATTCTAGGGTTCCACAAGGAGCAATATACGAACATGATATCTTGTTCATGTTGGGCGTTGTCAAGGAAGTCATAATAGGCCTTTCCTCGGGATTTATGGTCAAGCTTATATTTTCTGGGATTGAAATGGCCGGACAAATGATAGATTTTCAGGTTGGATACTCTATGGGAGCAGTATTTGATCCATCTACTGGAACTACCAGTTCTTATTACGGCAGAGTATTCTACTGGATGAGCATCACCGTTTTTTTCATATTGGATATTCATCACGTATTGATTGGCGCGCTGTTGGATTCATTTGCGAAAGTTCCGCCGGGAGGATTAATATTTGGATCATTCAATCTTGAAGCTGCAGTTTACGTTCTTTCCTTTGCTTTTAAAGCCGCATACAGCATAGCGGCACCAATGCTCATAGTACTTCTGGTGACGGATATAGTCATGGGTCTGATATCAAGGACTGTGCCCCAGATAAATGTATTCATGCTGGGCATGCCCCTTAAATCACTGGTGGGAATGGTGGTGTTTTTGGTGCTGATATCGTCTCTTTTCAATACTACGGGAAAGACTCTGGGACTGATGGGAGATTTCTTCAATAAAACTTTGGATATGTTTCATTAGGATAGGAGAATGTAAATGCAGGACAAGCATTCAAAAACAGAAGAGGCTACCCCCAAACGACTAAGGGACAGCAAGAAAAAAGGTCAGACTGCAAAAAGCGGAGATTTAAACTCCGCCGTATCATTTTTGGTCTTTGCAACGTTTTTAGGCGTTTTGGGGCAGCATCTTTTCAGCAGCTCTTTCGAAATGATCAGATCTACGCTGCGGACAGACGCATACAGCTTAAGCTCCGGCCTTGCAGGAACGATACTTACCCAGAGTGCACTTAGGCTTCTTGGGATATTCATGCCTTTCGGCATGATAGCGGTATTTGTGGGCTTGGCGATAAACCTGGCACAAGTTGGATTTATATTCTCTGTTGAGCCGATCAAGCCGGATTTTAAGAGATTGAACCCAATAGAAGGGTTTAAGAACATATTTTCATCCAAGGCGATATTCAATATGTTCAAGAGCATCCTAAAGCTCGTTGCAGTAACGTTCATCACTTACCGCGGCTTGACAAAAATCATGATGCAAATAGTAAATTCCGGACAATTGGGAACGGAGAAGCTGTTCACTTTTTTTATGGACATAGTAAGGAGTCTAAGCATCAACATAGCTGCCTTGATGATAATACTTGGAGTTATGGACTTTATATTTCAAAAACGAGAATTTAAAAAGAACATGAGGATGACAAAACAAGAAATAAAAGATGAATACAAGCAGATGGAGGGAGACCCGAAAATCAAGGCTGCAAGACAGCAGAGACAAAGGGAGCTTTCCATGCAGCGAATGATGAGCGAAGTCGAGACATCCAGCGTGATAATAGCAAACCCTACTCATATTGCCATAGCATTAAGGTATGAGCAGGGCGTGGATAAAGCTCCTATAGTAACGGCAAAGGGCATAGACTACATGGCTCAAAAGATAAAGAGCAAGGCAACTGAAAAAAAAATCCCCATTATAGAGAACAAGCCTTTGGCAAGATCGATGTATTCAAAAGTAGAGCTGGGCAGCTTCGTGCCTGTAGAGCTTTATCAAGCTGTAGCTGAGATATTGGCGTTGGTTTATCAGATGGAAAAGAACAAAAAAGGAAAGATTTAGATAGGAGCTAGACATGCCAGAAACCCTTAAATCGGTAGTGAATTACATAAACAAGTACCTAGAAGTGGCCATTGCATTTGCTGTAATTGGGATAATAGCGATTATTATACTTCCCATGCCCGCATTTCTTTTGGATTTGCTCTTGACGCTAAACCTTACGTTATCAATAATGATACTGCTTTTGACTTTGTTTACAAAGAGCGTTTTAGAATTTTCAATATTTCCAAGCATGCTCCTTATAATGACGATGTTCAGGCTGGGATTGAACATATCATCAACCAGGCTTATACTTAGCGAGGGCGCGGCAGGGGATGTAATAAACGCCTTTGCCACTTTCGTCACAGGAAGCAACTACGTAGTGGGCGGAGTTATATTCGTTATAATAACCATAGTTCAGATGATAGTAGTGACAAACGGAGCAGGCAGGGTGTCTGAGGTTGGAGCAAGATTTACTCTGGATGCAATGCCGGGTAAGCAAATGGCTATCGATGCAGATTTAAACTCCGGGATAATAAATGAAGAGATGGCAAAGAAGAGGAGGATCGACCTTCAACGAGAAGCAGATTTTTACGGTTCCATGGATGGAGCCAGCAAATTCGTTAAAGGTGACGCCATAGCGGGCATAGTCATAACGCTCATAAACCTTACAGGGGGGATAATCATATTTTCCCTGCAGGGTGGTCTTACGATAATGGAGTCTTTAGACAGGTTCGGCAGGCTGACAATTGGAGACGGTCTTGTAAGCCAGATACCTTCGTTGCTGATTTCCGTAGCGGCAGGTATCATAGTGACCAGGTCAGGAAATGACAAAAGTTTCGGATCCACGCTGTCCGATGAGCTTTTTTCAACGTGGAAGGTGATGGGGATAGGCTCGGTGGTGATTTTCGCCATAGGGATGATCCCTGCGTTTCCTTCACTCCCTTTTTTTGTCTTTGCGATGGTTTTGGGAGTCTCGGGATATCTGGTTTTTGAAAATGACAAAGCTGAAGAGAAAAATAAAATCCAAAGGGAGAAGATATCAGCTGCCAGCCAAGTAAAAGAAACCGAGGAAGCTGTAAAATCTTATCAGGTTGAACCTATTTCACTGGAAATAGGATATGGCCTGATATCCATGGTGGACGAGGGTTCAGATGGGAATCTGGTAGGGCATATCACGTCCATCAGAAGGCAATGTGCAACTGAAATGGGCATTTTGATAAGCCCCATAAGAATAAGAGACAATCTGCAGCTTGACCCAAACCAGTACGTTTTGAAGATAAAGGGAAATCAAATAGCATCGGGATCGATATACGTAAACAAATATTTGGTAATAGATCCCGGCACATCGGACTTCAAGCTTGAGGGGATACCCACGACTGAACCGGCATTTGGCCTTGCGGCTCTTTGGATAGACGGAAAAGACAAGGAAAAGGCGGATTTAAACGGCTATACCATAGTTGAGCCTGTAACTGTATTGGTTACCCACCTTAAGGAAATACTAAAAAAACACAGCCACGAGCTTCTTGGAAGACAGGAGACTAAAGAGTTGATCGAGGATTTAAAGGACAGCTACGGGGTGATCGTCGATGAGCTGATACCGGAGATAATGACATTGGGAGAGGTTCAAAAGGTGCTGCAGAACTTGTTGAAGGAAAATGTGCCCATAACCGATCTGGTGACGATACTGGAAACTCTGGCAGATAATGCAGTTGCCATTAAAGATACTGAAATACTTACGGAGCATGTAAGACATGTGATGCAAAGGACCATCGTAAAAGATTATCTGGACCAAAGCGGAGAGCTCAAGGTGATAACCATAGATTCTCAGCTGGAAGACCTCATAGGATCGAACATACAAAAATCGATATCCGGATCGATTCCCGTGCTGGAACCGGAAATGATAACAAGAATTTTCGATGGAATCAAAAGAGCAACAGATGATGCCATGATGAAAGGCTATCATGCGGTGATACTTGCATCGCCGAAAATCAGAACAGCGCTTAAAAATCTCATATCGATAACTTTTCCGGATATCGGAATATTGTCTTTAAATGAAATACCTAACGATATTCAAATAGAAGCTGTAGGGATGGTGGAGTTTCGTTGATTATTAGAAAATACATAGTAAATGACATGCGCGAAGCATTGGTAAGGGCAAAATACGAGCTTGGGAAAGAGGCTATAATAATAAGCCATAAAAAAGTAAGACCCGGAAATTGGTTTAATCCATTTAGAAAAAAAAGGCTGGAAGTAACCATCGCCATAGAAGAAGACATACACGAAAAGAACAAGACAAAAAAAGAAGAGCTGGAAAGAACGGTAAAAAAAAGGATGGCGGAAAAGGCCTCTCCTGACTTTGCTTCCAAGAAAAATTCAAGAAGGTTTGACAAAGTATTTTCAAATCAGGAAAGAGCACTTGAAAGGTGGGAAGCTTACTGCAAAAAAAACTCTATGCCCCAAGAAGATGTAACTTTTGAGGAATTGAAGAGTTTCGTAGGAGAGACCTATCTGGAGAATGCCTTTTATAAAGAGCTGAAGCTGAGTAAAATCAATGTCTTTATAGGACCTACAGGAGTCGGAAAGACAACTACCATAGCAAAGCTGGCATCAAAGGAGTACCTGCAAAACGGTCAGAAAGTGGGCTTGATAACGATAGATACCTATAGAATCGCAGCAGTAGAGCAGCTTAAGACATATGCAGGCATACTAGGGATTCCTTGTGAAACAGTAAACGAGCCTGGGGAGATGAGAAAGAAAATTTCCAGATTAAGCTACTGCGACATGATTTTGATAGATACTGTAGGGGCTAGCCCTAAAAATGAAGACAGGATCGAAGATATAAAAAAATACGTTGATGAAATAGACGGGGATAAAAACAATTATCTGGTGCTGAGCATGTCGGCAGATGTGGATACCAACAATTCTGTGCTTAAGAAGTACAAGGAGCTCAATTACGATTCAATGATCTTGACGAAGTTCGACGAGGTAAAAAATTACAAGAATTTTTGGAACATAATTGAAAACAACGTGGTACCAATACAATATTTCTGTTATGGACAAAACGTGCCCGAGGACATAGAAGAATCCTCACTGGAGAACGTATTAACTTATTTATGGAGTGAGTTGGCGAATGATTGATCAGGCAGAGTCCTTAAGACAAATGGTGATGAAAGCAAAAGGCATGCAGTCGGATGATGCCAAAGGGTATGTAAAAATATATTCGGTAGTAGGCGGCAAAGGTGGAGTAGGCGACAACAATGTCAGCGTAAATCTTGCAATATGCATGGCTCAACTGGGGAAAAAGGTCCTTGTTTTGGATGCTGGCATAGGACTGACCAACGCGGCTCTCCTTCTGGGGATCAAGTACGCTTCTGATTTATTTGACC
>DMAW01000063.1 GCA_003446375.1 Eubacteriaceae bacterium
TTTTTAGATTACCATAAACACTTCGCCATAAATAATAATTCTTGAATCATACATGGACTTAAAAGCTATTAATGCTTCAATAAATTCTTCTTCTGTATCTTTTATTGCCTTTAAATCTATTGCTACATACTCATAATGATTCAAACTTCTCATGTCTCTGATGACAAAACTCTTAAAATGAAATTCCCCAGATAATTTTTTGACCAATATCCCTTGTTCTTTTGCTACTGAATCAAATATACCGATGTTTTGATTGCTTGATAGGTATAAAAGCATCATCTTGTACCTCCTGGTAATTGAATTCTGAAGGAATTATAAAATATCTCTTTTCAACTTTGTAGGTAAATAAAAGAATAATTCCGATTGCTAATATTACCGCATAAACAAATAATTCAATTAATAGTTTTTTCTTCATTCCATTTGACCTCTACTTTCATCTATTTTAAAATTAACTGTTTCGTCTCCTGATGATTCATCCTCTTCTTCCGTTGTCTCAAATAAATATGTTACTGGATCTACATGACTATAAGCACTCATACTTTTTCTAATTTCAAAATGCAAATGATGACCTGTGGATCGACCTGGTAATGGATCTAAATCAGGATCTCCACCTTCTAATCCAATAATGCTGCCTTGCATGACCTCTTGGTCTTGCAAAGCATACACTTTAGATAGATGAGCGTATACTGTATAAAATGGCTCTTCTTCAGCATCATGGAATATGATGACATACTGTCCATAAGTATCATCAATACCAATCTTAACTACTCTACCATATGCTATCGATTTTACTGGAGCATGCCATTCAGATCTGATATCAATACCTGTGTGCATTTTGTATTCACCGGTCACAGGATGAATCCTATAGCCATAGGGACTCGTTATCTCACCTGTCACCGGCATGGGATAGTCGCCATTAAATTCTAATGCTCCAATCTGTAGTTCAACAACTTCATCATTAGCTGCTTTAAACTCTTCAACTGCTGCTTTAGTTGTATCATCCATAAAAAATTGTAATATGAATGATAAAGGACTAGATAAGATATACACTAAAACTGACAAAATTAAAAGCACCGTGATTAACGGTGCCATAAGTATAATTATTATTTTTCTTCTTGCCTCTTCGTCTCTTAAAGTGTTAATAGCAACCTTCGCTATGGTAGCTGCTGTTTTAGGATCGATTGCCATTCTTATCTCCCCCCAGCAGTTCCCATATACTCAAACTTATATTCCGGAATCTCAAAAATCACATGTAGTCGTTTAGATCCGATCATCACTAGGGCATTTCCTCTTTTTTTACTAGCTAACAATTCTTCTTCAGCATCTGTTAGGTTATAAAGTTCCTTTGTTTCAAGAAGATTTTTACCGTCACATCCCATCAGAATTTTAAAGCAGGGAATATCTAAAAGGGCTTGGCCATACATTTTAATTTGCGGATCTAAAAAGTCTACAACACTATGAGAAATAATGACTATGCCAGCTTCATACTTTCTTGCTCGCTTTTCAACGTTTCTTAAAAATACAAGGCTTTGAGGAACATTGGGATCAATCATCAGATAAGCCTCATCACAAATCAATAAAACTCTTTCATTTCGATCTTTACTCATCTGCTGCCAGCACCATGTAAGCAAATTGAAATATTGAGTTCTTTTAATGCTGTCTGAAGTATTTTGAAGATCATGGGTATCTAAGCAAATGCACTTGGTATTTGTCTTGATAGAACTATGCCCATTCCAAAGGAAACTATCTGAACCTAGAGCAATATCTTTTAGTAGTAAAGCCAAATTAGCATAAACATTTTGCTCTATCTCTTTTCTTGTTTTCTCTTTTTCTTCAGCTTTCTTCGTAATGAGATCGTATAAATCCTTGAACATTGGAAAATCCTCATTTTTAAGCTTTGATACATCCGTATCCCAAGTAATATTGAAATTGTGATAAAGCTCAATGAGTGTATCTTTTAAAATTGCCTTTTGCATATCATTTAAAGATGGTAAATAGAGGCTAAAGAAAATCTCTAAGTTCTTGATATAAAGAGCCATATCTCCCATACCGTGTCCTTCATCTTTGTAAACATCATCATTATCATCAACAGGAGTTGGGCGGATCTGTAAAGGATTGATTCTACCATTTGATCCACCACCAGCGTTGATCCAATCACCATTTAAGGCCTCACAAAGTTCTTTATACTCCCTTTCAGGATCTATGAAAATAAGTTTGGTCCCTTTCATATATTCAGATAAAGCGATATGCTTCACTGCTGTCGATTTACCAACACCAGCAACTCCCATTATAACCATGTTGGTATTTGTTCTATCGTTACCTCTCTTCCATGTATCTAATACTACTAAGCCTCCACTGGCATCTCGACCAAAGAAATAACCGGTACCATCGTTATAACCGGAACTTGAAAAAGGAAATCCCCCAACAAAGGTTGATAAAGGAATTATTCTTTCACAAATCTGCTCGATACTTTCTTCCCTTGTATAAAAAGGAGATAGCATTTTAAAAGCTTCTTTTTGAAGATTCGCTAATACCCTTGGTTTACATTTGGCCATTGCACAAGTACTTTCTGTTTTTCTGGAGATCTTCTGGAATGTTTCTTCATCTCTAGCAATAGGCATAATATTAATGCACATAAGCCCAACCGTTTCTCCCTGTTGATCAATTTGTACCATAATTCTTTCTCCATCAATGGCAGCCCTTTCAGCTCTTTTTTGTACTAAAGGATCTTTAGCACTTTCAGCAGCTCCCCGATTTTGAATCACACTTCTTGAAAGACTTTCAATAAAAGTACCATGATCAATCGGTTTAAAAGTTACACTGACAATAGTGCCTGGTATATTAGTGATTTTCGATAACCATCCATAGTCTACTTTTTGCGGGTACTTGACAATGCCATAGATTTTTCCGGTATTTTCTCCAATCACTAGACTATTTCTTTTAATTTCAAGTCCCATTGGCGCTAGAAAATTAAGTAATGTTGGATTAATGGTTATCTTTTCTTGATTCATTTGCATTTTCAATTCTCATTTCCCCTTTCTAATCTTGATTCAATATTGGGATGGTTAATTCAAAACTTTGATCTTCAATATACACATAGGCAGGATTATTGATTAAATTGCAAAGTCTAGCAATTTCTTGCTGCTTTAATATTTCACATCGTATGTTACTGTTCTCAAACTTTGAAACCATCTCATGAGCTCTTTTGGCTAATTCCTGCTCAATACCGAATTCGAATTTTTCCCAGAGCATAATATAAAACTGCCTTTCCACCACTTCTCCGGAAAGGGCATAATTGCTCATGACCATAATTTCGTGTCTAAGTAGCTCCTTTTGTTTCTGATCATTGGTATTCGATAAGATCTCTGTATATTCATTGATCAAAGGTGAA
>DMAW01000169.1 GCA_003446375.1 Eubacteriaceae bacterium
TGAAGAAAGACATTGTGATGGAGTTGAAGAAAGAAGGATTTTATGTGGATAAGAAAGTAAGCAAGTTAATTACGAATTTGATCATGGATTATTCTGAAGATAAAGACGAGAGAGTTAAACGGGAAATGAAGAAGATTGCAAAGTATTTGAAAAAAGTTGAAGAGAAGGTGAGTCAGAATAAAATTATTAAGGAATACAGGGAGAGGGGCTATCGTGGAAGGGATAAGTATTTAAGGGGTATTGCTAAAGAAGTTATAGATGAGATAGTATAAGGAGATAATGAATATGAAAATTTACCATCGATTGAAGAAAGGTGGGGGTAATTTTTTTGTTCCTGAGCGATGTTTGTTTTTTGATACAGAGACAAAGTATGTTCAAAATGATAAATTTGTTGAACATGATTTTTGGTTTGGTTATATGATATATATTGATGGTAGGTATAGAGATGAAAGGATAATATCTCAAAAAGATGATTTCTGGATATACATTGACAGATTATTTGAGTCTGATAAAACACCTGTGTATTGTATTGCACACAATGCTTTTTTTGATTTTATGATTGTTGGCGGCTTTGAGTATGTTTTAAAGTATGGGTATCATTTGAGGAAACCACCTATTACGGATAAGGGGTTATTTATTATGGAAATAGAACGTGGGAATGATAGGGTTGTTTTTTTGAACCTTGGTAACTGGTTTAAAACATCTGTCAAGGAGCTTGGTAAGACGGTTGGTATTGAGAAGTTTGAAATGCCGTCAATGAGTGATTCATTTGATAAGTGGGTTCAATATTGTAAAAGGGACGTTGAAGTGATTGAGAAAGTGTTTTTTGAATTTATGAATTTTATAAAGATGCATGATCTTGGTGGGTTATCTTACACAATAGCATCTCAAGCGTTTAACACTTTCCTTTACAGGTTTCTCAACACTGATTTGTACATTCATGCTAACAAAGATGTGATTGCACTTGAGAGGCGAGCTTATCATGGAGGAAGGACAGAGGCTTTTTACCTTGGGCAAATAAATGATGCAGTATATGTACTTGATGTACATAGTATGTATCCTTCAGTTATGCGTGATATGTTATATCCTGTGAAGATGATAAGGTATTATGATAAAAGTGATATGAGTACATATATTTATTATAGAAACAGAGATAAATTGATCATTGCAGATGTGCTTGTTGAAACTGACAAACCTATTGTACCGTACAGACATGGACGGTTAATTGCACCAGTTGGCAAGTTTTGGACTGCGTTGACGTCAGTTGAGATTGATTTTTTGCTGGAAAATGGGGGTAAGATACATGAGTGGGGTGCAATGGCTGTGTATAATGCAGATCGTTTATTCTCTTCTTATGTTGATTATTTTTACACGTTGAAGGAGAATTCATCTAAGCAATCGAATAAGACTCATTATATGCTGTATAAACTCTTTTTAAACTCTTTGTATGGGAAATTTGGTCAACGTACACCAAAGTGGCAATATGTGGGTAATTACGAAAATTTTCATGATGTGGACTTTACCACTTTTTATGATCCTCAAACTGGTAAACGTGAAAATGTGAGGATTTATGCTGGAGTTATTGAAAAGAGTGGTGAAGCAGGGGAGTCTTTTAATAGCTTTGTAGCAATAGCTGCGTTTGTCACTGCGTATGCTTGGGTAAAACTTACTCGATACATAATCACTGCAGGTTGGGGACATGTATATTACTGTGATACTGATTCTATATTTTGTGATGAGGAAGGTTACCAGAATCTTTTAAATGCGGGGTATGTTGGTGATGAGCTTGGTAAGTTGGGACTTGAGTATGTTGTCAATAAAATGATCATATATGGACTGAAAGACTATGAAGTTGTTGTTGATAACAAAACCAAAGTTAAATTGAAAGGGATTTCTAAAGATGCTGTGATGGTCATTCCAGATGGTGCGATTATGTCAATAGCTGGGAAGGATGTAAACAAGTTTATTGAACGGTGCATGGAGCATGGGATTGTTATAAAGCAGATTGATGGAACTTATGTACTTAAGCATGGAAGTATATCTCTTAAAGAGAATGAATTGAAAATACCAACATTTCAGGAATTGAGTCATGGACTTGATGTCTATCTGACAGAATGGGATATTAATGGTTTTGCACAGTTGCAATGGTTGAGTTTTGCTGGACATGTGCGGTGTAAAAGGTTTGATAAATATGTGAACCGTATTGTTGTAAAAAAGCTCAAGCGAGAGTATAAAAAGGGTATATTAACTGAAACAGGTTGGGTGAAACCATTTGAACTTAACGAAGAGCAGCGTGCAGATGAGAAAGTAAATATGCCAGAGGAAAATGCAAAAAAAGTGAGGGAATTTATGCAGAAACTGAGGAATTATGCAAATTTACTCACACGTGGAAAGATATCAAAAGATGATTTACCTTCTTGGGCAATTGCTTTGATAGATGAATATATAATTGGTAAGAAAATGATTGTGGTGAAAAAACTTCATCAATTTATAAGTGGTGATATTGAAAATGGAATATGATTATGATATAATATGATAGGGTGATGAAAAATGGTATTTTATTATTTTAAATTTGATCCACCAATTTCTGTGTTATCTTCTGAAGATGAAGTTGAAGCTATGTATTCAAAACGTTTCAATTATTTGAAGCTTGAGTATGAAAAGACTGATGGAGGGATGTATTTAACAGGTGGTGGTGTTATAACAGATGAAATTGATCTTGAAGATTTAAAACAGGAGTTATACCTGCTTGGATATGACGTTGTGCAGAGGAACAAAAGTGGACAAGTACCTACTGTGGAGATTGAATCGAGCAAAAAGATAAATATAGCTGCGAGTGAAGGAGCATACTCCTTTGAGTTTAATGCAACTTTTGATGAACCTGTGTATATTCAAATAACTGAAGGTGGAATAAATTATGATAATTTGAACAAAAAAGCAGTCGAAAAAATTTATACTTTGAAGGGTAACAGATTGCTTGTTACATCATTTGAATTCTATGGAGATGGTATAAAGTTAACTGGTGTGAAAGGAAGGTTTGATTATGTTGTTGACTGCTTACCTGGACAGTTTAAGGAGTATTTAAGTGGTATTGTATCATATGTCCTTTCTTCACTTGATGAAACTTATCCATTTTATCCACGAAGTCCACTATTCAGTGAAGTAAACTACTCACTTGTTGATATAGTTAATCTTCCTGAAACTGGAAGGATAATTATCAATAAAACATGTAACTTGACAATTTCTCTTGAGATTGAGGCAAAAAAAGAAAAATTAACAGGTAAAGAGTTTTCAGACATTGGAAAAAAGTTACTTTCAGAGTTAAAAAAGCAAGTACAATTTAATGAGTGGGAAATAACTTTGCTTAAGGAGAATATAGAGTATGCTGATGATTTTAAATCGGCAAAGTTAAATTATGTGATTAAGTTTAAGAAGTTAAAACAAAATGCATTACCAATTGTCATTGTTTCAGACGAAAATGGCAAAATTGCGGGCGCTGTAGGCACTGTAATTGTTATTTTGTCTCTACTTGTAGCGCTTGGAATAATAAATGCGTATATTGTAAAATCAATCAAAATGTTTGCTGAAGAGAGTGCAGAGGCTTTTTCTGATTTAGCATCATCTGTACCTATTATTGCGGTTACGGCTATTCTTTTTAGTGTTAGCTTTATTCTTTACATGATTTATAAAATTATAAAGCAATAAGGGGGTATGTATATATGTTGAGTAAAAACATGTTAGAGAAAGGATTATTGTTTTTAAAGGAACAAAAGGCGCAGGGTGGGCGTTTGAATGAGTGGAAATATGAGATCAATAAAAGTACAGCTCGAAAGTATGCTTTTGAGTTGAAGGCATTGGCAAAGAAGAAAGGGATAGATCTTGATGAGTATATCCATGGAAATGGAACTG
>DMAW01000124.1 GCA_003446375.1 Eubacteriaceae bacterium
TATGGCTTGACATTAATATGGTTTTCCCTTTTTTCTTTTCTTCCATTACCAGGTCAATAAAAATATTTTGCATAAGTGGATCTAAACCACTGGTGGGCTCGTCCAAAACCAGTATTTCAGGGTCGTGCATGAAAGCTGCAACGATACCTAGTTTTTGTTTCATGCCTTTGGAAAATTTCTTTATCTTCCCCTTTGGATTCAAATCAAGAAGTTCAATGAGCTCTTTTTTTCTTTTTTCATTTTTGGTTCTTCTCATATCAGAGATGAACTTTAAAAATTCATCTCCTTCCATTTGGTCAAGGAAAGATATCTCTCCGGGAATATACCCCAATATTCTTTGAATTTGAGTAGCTTGTTTGCTGCAATCAAGCCCGTTAATGCTACAGCTGCCCGAATCCGGTCTCATAAATCCCATAATCGCCCTTATAGTCGTGGTCTTCCCGGAACCGTTTGGACCCAGATACCCTGTAATTCCACCTGTTTTTATTGTGAAATCAACATTGAAGATACCTTTCCCGCTAGGATAAGTCAAAGTTAAATCATGAACACCTATCACTTCATCGCCTCCTACTCGACTTGTCTATCATATCAACGATGTACTAAAATACCTTTCTATCCGGTCAGGTATCACAGTAGCTATTCTTTTGTCCTTACCATATTTTTTGGCGATCTGTATAGATGCCCATACATTTGCCCCTGAAGATGTACCTGCTAAAATCCCCTGAACCTTTGCCAGCTGCCTCGTAGTAATGATGGCATCCTCATCCGATACTTCCACTATTTCATCTATACGGCTCACATCCAATATTTTAGGTATAAATCCGTCACCTATCCCCTGTATATTGTGAAGCCCTGGTTCATGACCAAGAAGAGCAGAAACATTTTTGGGCTCAACTGCAACGATTTTGGCTGTGGGGTTTCTTTCTTTTATGTAACGACCTATTCCTTCTAGTGTCCCTCCACTTCCCAATCCTGAAACGAATATATCTATCTCACCTTCCATCTGATTCCAAATTTCAACTGCAGTGGTTTTATAATGAGCTAAAGGATTGTCAGGATTTTCAAATTGCTGCACAACAAAAATATTCGGATCCATAGCTTTTTGCCTTGCGACTTCACACACCGCTCCATTTATGTATTCGCTAGATTTGGTAAGAATCAGCTCAGCGCCTAGAGATTTTATTATCTTTTTTCTCTCTTCGCTCATATTTTCAGGCATTATGATAACAACCCTGTATCCTTTGCGAACTCCTACAAGGGCTATGCCAATTCCGGTATTTCCCGATGTACATTCCATTATGGTCATTCCGGGCCTGAGATCGCCTCTTGCTTCAGCCGCTTCTATCATGAATTTAGCAACACGGTCTTTGATGCTTCCGCCTGGATTTAAATATTCTCCTTTGGCGAATATGTCCAAACCAGTCATTGCCTTGAGGCTTATCATAGGAGTATTGCCGATAATATCCAATATATTTTCAGTAATCATAATCAAAACTCCCTTACATTAGTATCCTTATTTTAAATTCATTATCTAAATTATCCCTCAAAGGTCATCATTTATATTCACAATGTTAAAAAGCATCTTCAACAGCTGTCATCGCATCTGTATATTCTAAGTCAAATGTATCAGCAACTGCCCTGCACGTGAGTTTTCCTCTGCATGTATTAAGCCCCTTAAGCAATGCGCTGTTTCCCTTGAGGGCTCCTTCGATGCCCTTTTGGCATATCTCTAAAATATAAGGAAGCGTAGCCGCCTCTAACGCTAATGTTGAAGTTTTAGGAACAGCTCCCGGTATATTTGAAATCGAGCAATGCAATACGCCGTGCTTTATATATGCGGGTTTATCATAAGTCGTAACTCTATCGATCGTTTCAATGCAACCCCCCTGGTCGATTGCCACATCAACTATGACAGAACCATTTTTCATGGCTTTAACCATATCTTCGGTAATGATCTTAGGAGCTGCGCCGCCTGGAACCAATACTGCTCCTATCATAAGGTCTGCCCTTCGGATGCATTCAATGACGCTATGAGTATTGTAGATTATAGTGTCTATGGCGCTTCCAAATACATCTTCAAGTTCTCTTAGTTTCAGAGCGTCCACATCTACAACTGTTACTCTAGCACCTAGTCCTATCGCAATTTTTGCAGCATTTTTCCCTACTGTTCCTCCTCCTAAAATCAAGACTTCACCTGCTACTACCCCTGGCACTCCGCTTAACAATACGCCTGATCCACCGTAGTTCTTTTGTAGAAGCATTGCACCTGTCTGAACTGCCATCCTTCCGGCAATTTCACTCATTGGCGCCAAAAGCGGCAAGTAACCGTTTTCAAGCTGAACAGTCTCGTAGCCTAATGAAGTAACTTTCTTTAGCAAGAGTTCCTCTACAAGCCTTTTGTCCGCGGCTAGATGCAAATATGTGAATATTACGTGCTTTTCCATTAAGTATTTATACTCATTCTTTATGGGTTCCTTGACCTTAACTATAACTTCAGCGTCATTGTACACTTTGGACGCATCGGCCACGATCAAAGCCCCTGCGTTTATATATTCTTCATCAGAAAAACCACTGCCTGATCCTGCGCTTTTCTCTACAATTACTAGGTGTCCTTTCTTTGCAAGGACTCCAGCACCATTTGGAGTCAAGCCCACTCTATTTTCATTTGATTTTACTTCTTTGGGCACACCGATTATCACGACACACTCCTCCTTAAGACAGTAAAATTTTTTATTCCATATTTTAATTATCCCACCAATCTGAAATGATAACAAGCTTTTGTATCTGCAATTTTAAAATATAGGCTTATTTATATTCATCTAGCTTCTTAAAGGCAAAAGCTTTAAATAAATTTATTAAGCCCCGGCATTTTTTGAATTATTGAAACTATTAAATATGACGCTACAAAAACGATCCCGGTAAACATTGGCACTCCGATAAAACCATTCACACTGAGTACATCAAGATTTGTGCGCAGAAACTCCCAAGGTATTATGTGTACAAGGTATACCCCAAAGGATGCTTTGGAAAGATTGTTCAAGACTTTTTTTGTCATTTTCCTGTCGGGCTTATAAATTGCAGCTACTATAACAAATAACGACAGCGTAGCAAGAATGACAAAGATGCTCCTATACGTATAAATCCAGTCATAATAACCTTGCTTTCGAATAGATAAGTAGTATGTTCCAAGCCACATGACTGTAATTGAACTTAGATATATCCCCAAAAATTTAAGATGATTTGACCTTCCCATACTATCTTGATTGATTTTTTTATACAGTATATGTCCTGCTATGAAGTATCCTAAATAATAAGTCCCTTGGACTATAGGCACGTTGTAATTTATAGTTGTGGAAAATCCAAACAGATCAAACCCCATTCTCATAATCAAAACTACTCCTGAAAAGAACATCCACATCTTAAGAAATAATTTCTCGATGTTTTTATCCATGTTATTTACCAATGCCGAAGTAAAAGGCATTGCAATCATCAACCCTATAAACGGATACATGTACCATAGATGAGGCGAGACAGGCTTGAACAAACTCTGTATGACAGTAGGAAAAAGGCTTAAATTTTCTCCCATATAAATAGTCTTCCAATAAAAATAAACTGCAGACCAAATTATAAGTACCATTACAAAATGCTTGACTTTATCCTTGTTTTTTTCATGATCGTATTTCCGTCCCGCCATCAGTGCACCGCTTATCATGAAAAATATCGGTACGGAAGTCCTAGATAATGCATTGAAAAATGTTGCGCCTAAATAAGACCAGCTCTCAGTTGCCGGCAGATTTCTGCAGTAATAGTTTGCCACATGTATTGTGATTACCATGAACATAGATATAATTCTTAAAGCTTCAAGTCTGTAGTCTTTATCTCTCATCATTGACCCTCTCATTTATAAATTTCCAATGAGAATATTATATTCAGCTACTAGATAAAAAGCAATTATATTTTATGCCATCCTCTTATCTGTCATTATACAAAAACTAAGATCTGAGCATTTACACAATGACACTTTTGCTGTATCCTGTAAAAAACAATGCGGAGGTGTTATATTTAATGAAAGATCAAACAACAATCAGCAGCTTTAACGCAATAAAAACCAGGGACTTGGTAGAAACCGGCTTGCTCATAGCTATTGTATTCATATCGACAATGTTTATAAACATACGTCTGCCAATATCGATAAACGGCGGCCTGATACATATGGGTAATATCGCTCTTTTCCTTTCAGCAATGCTTTTTGGCAAAAAGAAAGGAGCAATAGCAGGAGCATTTGGCATGGGCCTTTTCGACATATTGTCCGGATGGGCTATTTGGGCTCCGTTTACTTTTATAGTAAGAGGAGCAATGGGCTACATTATCGGAAGCATTTCCCACATGAACGACAAGGCCGCTGAAAGCTTTACTCAAAATATATTAGCTGTATTAGCAGGAGGCACCTGGATGATTATTGGATATTACATAACAGAAGTTATTTTATACGGAAATCTATTTTCTCCTGTTACATCCATACCAGGCAATATAACTCAACTTGTATTTGGATGCATTGCGCTGTTAGTCTTGCCAGTGCTTAAAAAAATTGTAAATTCGCGAAATATTTAAGGAGGATGATTTGTTTTGAAAAGAAGACTCATAATGACACCAGGGCCAACGGAAATTAGGGACAATGTAAAAAATGCCTTTCTTGCTCCTGTTACAAATCCGGATTTAGACTTGGACTTTGTAGAATATTACTCCGAAGTCTGCAATAATCTGAAAACAATCTTTAATACTGAAAATGACGTATTGATATTAAACGGCGAAGGGATACTTGGACTTGAAGCAAGCTGTGCCTCATTAATTGAGCCTAGTGACAAGGTACTGTGCATAAATAACGGCATATTTGGCAAAGGCTTTGGTGATTTTGCCAAGTTATACGGAGCCGATGTCACATATTATAGTGCAGATCTTAAGCGCTCCATTGATGTCAAAGAGCTTTCAGATTTTTTAGACAGCAATCCAAATTTTAAGATTGCTACACTTGTTCACTGCGAGACGCCTTCAGGAATAACAAACCCTATTGATATGCTTTGCCCACTTCTAAAAAGCAAAGGCATAATCACCGTAGTCGATTCAGTATCTGCTTTCGCCGGCGAGCCGCTTTTAACAGACAAATGGCAAATAGATATAGTCATTGCCGGATCTCAAAAGTGCCTATCAGCTTCTCCCGGGCTTACTATTTTAAGCATCAGCCCTGATGCATGGGATGCAATGAGAAACAGAAAAAATCCTATAGCAAGCTTTTACTCCAACCTGCTTTTATGGGAAAATTGGTATGAAAAAAAGGCCTTTCCATACACACAGCCTGAGAGCAATATCCATCAGTTAAACAGAGCGGTTCTTAACGTTCTTGAAGAATGTGATTTTATTTCTCGCCACAAAAATACAGCTGAAAAAATCCGGAAAATATTTACCGATTGCGGCTTTGAGCTTTATGCCAATTCTGGGTTTTCAAACACGGTCACCACTATCCTATTGCCAGATGGCGTTTCCTTTATTAATCTATTCGAGACCATGAAAAATGATTTTGGAGTTCTTATAGGCGGAGGTTTCGACTTTTTGGAAAATAAGATATTTAGAATCGGCCACATGGGCGAAAACTGTTATGATGAAAAGATATACCTAACATTAAAATCATTAGATGAGGCATTTGAAAAACTTGGAGTTCCAAAAGGTAAAAAGCTCCACAAAGTGTATGCAGAGCTTGATTAAAAAACTTTCGGGTATGGAAATGCTTTTTTCGTACCCGATAAAATTTACAAATGCATTTTGACTGTCCATATAAAAAATCAAATTACTTTCTATTATTATACTCATCCGTTTATTTTAGAATTCAATATAGAGTATATATCATCTTTAGTAGTTTGATTTCTTATTTCTTCTAAGATTTCGTTTGATTTAATAATCCTTATTAGGCTATTTATCAATTTTATATCATTTCCTCTAACTACAGGCATAAATATAATATCTACTTTTCTTCTCTCTCTGTCCCACTCTATTTCCTTTTTAAGCTTAATGACCATCAGAACTGTATCATTTACATAGACAGGCATACCATGGGGTATTGCAACTCCACCTTTTGCAAAAGTAGTGTTCATCTCTTCACGTTGTCGCAATGACTCTAAATATTCTTTTTGAACATAACCTTTGTTATAAAGCATAGAATAAGCATCTTCCAAAAGCTTGTCTTTTGAGTCATAAGTCTTGTTTAATAAAATAAAGTCTTTATTTAGAGCTTTCTTTTTTCCATCGATATTCCCTTTGTTTATCATCAATTCAAAATATTTGCTGCTAATTAATTCTTCACTATATTGTATGTATGCAACTCCTTCCACTTCTGGGTTGATAGTTCCTACAATAGCAATAATGTTAAACCTCTTTTTAAGATTTTGAATCTCCTCTTTCATATCCTGAGACATCATTCCCATAGATATTACCTGCACTTTGTCGTCAACTTCTTGAATCTTTTGTTTTATAATTCCAGCCATGCCGTGTCCTGTAAGGCAGGCAGCAACAATTATCGAAGGCTTATCCATGTCATGTCCATATTCTGGCTCTGTCAACGCATATCTTGAGTTGATTATATTAAAATAAATGCTATCTAAAGTTTCTTCTGACAAATATGATTTTCTAACTGCATCGATTAAAGTTACAATATCCACCTTGTCTACCGTTCTTGTTTTTATCCCTGTTCTTTTTGTTACAATATCGCCTATGTTCACAAGTGACCCCATGTCCGAAAAAAATAAAATCCCGTTGCCGTTGTCAATTATTTTAGACATCTCGATTGTTTTTTCAAATATTTTTGATGGATTTTCGCTTAAAGGCATATCTATCGCAATTGGAAAATCTACATTCATCAATTTATTGACTACTGCAATCATCTCGCTTGCAACTTTGCCATGTGATAATACTATTATTCCTATCCTATCCTCTTTGGCTTCATTCTGCCTCATAGCTTTTAGATACATCGCAATAAAGCCAACCTCGTCATCAGGAATACCGAGAGAATATTCCACTTCTAATAGCTCTGCCAATTTTCTTGCCGATTCATATTCAACTTGGTATTGGGACTTAATCTTATTTAAGTTAGGATTTATAATACTGTGCTTATACCTAATCCTTTGTAAGGCTTCATGAATATGAATACACAAGTGATTTAAAATATTTTTGTTTACTGTTTCAGAATTCTCCTGATTCTTCAAATAATGAACAAATTCTTCAATTATATTTAAAAGCTTTCGATCTACAAAACTTTCGATTTTTTCATCATTTAATATAGAACCTTCCGTAGACCCAGTTTCAATTTTATTAAATGCATTCAAAACGTATGTCCACAATATATTCTTAGTTTCTTCTGATCCTATATCAAGTTTTTTTATTTCAAAGTATTTGTCTTCTATCTGGTGGTATATGTCTCTAGAATAATCATATCCTCCACTGACTCCTTTGTTGATTATTTCTTTTCGGCTATTTCTGTTTGGCAAGAACACTGCATTATTAACTAAGCTTTTAATTTTTAAAATCCTTCTGTCATCAAAGTTCAGGCTTTCGCTAAATATGTTATTGTAAAGTATTTCATTTAATCCAATGTGAATTTCTTCAGATTTAAGATTTAAATTTTCAACGTAGGCATTTGCGCAAGTCACTTTGACTTCGCTTTTCAACTGACCAATATTTCCATGATATCTTTTTAGTAAAAAAGCTTCCAGCACCTTGGAGTCTATAAATACCTTAAGCCCTGTCCTATTGCATTCTTCCTGGAAAAAATGGTAAACAAGTTCAAGCTTTTCTTCTATACTTCGGTTTTCAAGTGATGGTATATCTATAGTCATATTAATTCTTCTACGAAAACTTACAAGTAACGAAGACTCTATATCCTCCGTTGTCGCACATATAAATATTACTTTAGCGCTTCTGTCATTATAAGTTTCTCCAAGTCTTCTGTATTTACCTTTATCTAGAAGAGTAAATAAAATCTCTTGTCCTTCAGGTGGCAATCTATGGACTTCATCAAGAAATAAAACCCCATTATCTGCTTTTTCGACCAACCCGGGCGCATCAGACTCTGCCCCGGTAAAAGAACCTTTTTTGTATCCATACAATATGGATAAAAGTAGTTGCGGATTGTCTGCATAATCTGCACAATTCAAAGTAATATATGGAGCATCATCTGCTATTACATTATTATTTACGGCAAAATCATACATACAATCTGCAAACAAGGTCTTTCCCGTTCCACTTTCACCTACTATCAAAGTTGATAATCCAAACGGAGGATAAAGTATTGAAGCTTTGGCATGCTTTATACTCTTAACAAGACTTTTATCAAAACCAATAAGTCTTCTGAATGTATTTTCCCTGCCAACAGCCTCAAAATCTAAAGAATGCTTTTCAAAATAAACAGGTAAATTTTCTATCAACTCTTCTGCATGCGACACCGTGATAAGTGGATCAAATTTCTTAAGCTCAATAAAAATATCATCGCTTGAGATTTCTTGGTTTCGGGAAACAATATCTACCACTAATTTCGCCAGAGCTTCTTTTTTACGTTCTCTAGAGTTTGCTATACCCATTTTTTTGCGCATATTAGTTACTGTTTCCCTTAATACATTTAGTGTTTCTGCTATTTCCTTATCGGTTAGAGGATTTAACTCATCTTCGTTTTTAATTATATCTTGTATTCTTTCTTCATTGCCAGTTTCCAACTCAATACCTCCGAAAATTCTATATCATATTATTAGATCCTACCAACCTCATATTCTCGATTAGTTTTTCTTTGTACCCATTATATAATATATCATTGGCCTCAACAATTCTAATTGATTTCTTGCTCTTAACGTAATCTATCAATTTATCTGATGCTGCTAAATCCAAATCAGTAAATAAGTTGATCTTATTTATACCAAATTCAACACATCTTTTTATATTTTTATCTCCTGTACCCGATGAACCATGAAGTACTAAGGGAACGTTTACTTCTCTTTTAATTGCTTTTAGTAAATCAAAGTCAATTCTCGGATCTCCAGTATAAACACCGTGAGACGTTCCTATTGCTACTGCCAGGCAGTCAACTTGTGTTTCTTTTACGAAAGACACTGCTTCGTCAACTTTCGTTAGTCCACTGTCTCTTGTATCTTCATAGTCTTTACCCTGTCCAACATGTCCAAGCTCTGCCTCTACTGTCACTCCTACTGCATGAGCTATCTTGACTATTTCCTTAACTTCTTGCACATTTTCTTTATAAGGCATTTTTGACCTGTCAACCATTACAGAGCTGTATCCTGCTTTAATCGCTTTTATAACTTGGTTAAAACTATCACTATGATCTAAATGAATCGCCACTGGTATTTTCGACTCTTTTGCAAATTTTCTTGCCACATATCCAAACTCTTCGATGTCAGCCATAACAGGGTACAGTGCCAATATTAAAGGTGATTTTTCTTGTTCAGCTGCAGCTATCGCTGCTTTAATCGTATCTTCATTCCACGCATTTGGTGCCACGACTGCATAATTTCTTTTATTAGCCTCATCTAGAAGCTCTTTCATCGTTACAATCATAATATAGCCTCCGATCTATAGTTTTATTTTTTTATGTTCAGGCATGTTCTTAATGATTTTTCTTGAAAAAACGGGAGCATATATTCTCTTAATATATCAGCAGATCCTTCGGAAACATCATATCGCTGTCCAGCTATATGGGGCGTGAGTATTACATTGTCGAGCTTTAAAAGTTCACTGTCCAGCTCAAGTGGCTCTTTCCAAAATACATCTAATGCAGCTCCTGCAATTTTCTTTGTCTTTAACGCATTGATAAGTGCAATCTCGTCGATTATCTCTCCTCTTGCGACATTTATAAAATATGTTGAAGGCTTCATCATTCCAAACATTTTCTCATCTATCAGATTTTTATTGCTCTCCACAGGAGGTATATGCAGTGTTATAAAGTCACTTGACGATATCAAGTCTTCGAGGCTCAAGCATCTTCCGTATTCTTCAACTTTTTCTTTCGCTAGAAAAGGATCGTAAATTTGCACATCAAATCCTATTCCTTTTGCCTTTTCCGCAACCTTCTTTCCTATTTTGCCAAGTCCCACAACGCCAAATTTTTTTCCTTTTATTACAGGACCTCTAAATGAGTAAAACTCATCCCATACAGGTTCTTCTCTATTTATATCTTTATACCACCTACCTTGCCTGACATATGAATCTGCTTTTAAAATATTCCTTGCAAGCGCTAGCGCAAATGTTATCGTTATGTCCGAAACCGGCTCAACGGATCTTCCTGGAGCATTGAATATGTATATCCCTTTTTTAGTAGCGTAGTCCATATTGATATTTACTGCATCTGATCTACAGCATCCGATTGCTATCAAATCTTTTCCTGCATCGATTACCTGTTTTGTAATTGGCGCCGTATGGGTTATCAATACGTTGACGCCATCTATCCTATCAATTATTTCTTCAGGAGTACCGCAATATTCATTTACAGTATCGTCTCCAATGTCATCTTTTTTGTCCCTGCTCATAGGTTTATCCATGACTATTGTATGTGTAATAGTCTCATACTCATATCCTTTCAAAACATCTTTCATTGCACTTTGAAGATGTTCAGTGCTTACCCAGTCATCTCCAACAATAAGAACTTTTAATTTATTTGGTATATCCATAATATTATCCTCCAATTCAAATTTGCAATTGGTCGTATATTCTATATATAAAACATACGACCATCAATTTTTTGATTAAATCAAGATGTTCTCTACAAAGATCTTCTTTGCTTCTTTTTCATCTTTCACATTAGATAGAATTTCGACATTACTCTTTTGCTTACAAAAATCAGCTATATTCCTAAGGTAATTAATTTGATTGTTTTCTCCTTTTAAAGCCATGAGAAATACAACTCCCACATCTACCTTGTTGCTTTTGTTGCTCATGTCAGCAAATTCCACAGGTTTGTCCAATATTGCCATTACAATTGCTGGGTGATTAACATTTATTGCGTCAGAATGTGGTATAGCTATACCGATTGAACCTGTTTGCAGACCGGTGGGAAACAATTCTTCCCTATCCAATGTTGCTTGATAGTATTGTTCGTTTATGTATCCTTTAGACTTAAGATGATCCGATATTTTTTTGATAACTTCTTCCTTTGTGCTTAATTTTTTTAACAGAAGAACGTCATGAAATACTTTTTCGCCAGCGTCGCTCATTTAATCCTCTCCTATTACTTATTAATTAAAATCCAAAAATCATCTGCATTATTTTATACACAAGGACCAACCCTGGTGTTCCTGCTGCGTCCCATGCTGATACCATTCCGCCGGAAGCATTATATCCGAGAGAAACCGCCAAATCTGTCATCGGTCCTGCCATAATAGTTGCACCCCAGCAGAAGAAACAAATAATTATTGATAATGTTATTATATTGTGAAATATATTGCCTTCTGTTATAGCATTTACTGCAGCGCTTTCCCATAATACGATAATTAAGCTAATTGAAGCTATCATTTGATTTCCCGGCAGCGCCAATGATATTAACAAAGCAATCGGATACATTATCAGTGTCGTTGGTATAACAGCACTGTGTCCGATTACAGTGGAACAGTCCAGTGCAATTCTTATATCATCTCTTTTCAATTTTCCTGAAAGTATCTTTCTGGCTGACTTAATTATCGGGAACCATCCTTCAACCAATATTGCACACATTCTTGGCATCAAAAGAAACGCAGCTGCCATTTTTACGCCTAGAAGAAGAGATCCCATAATGCCAATTTGGCTGAACAGTCCTATGGCAATGCCTAGCATTGTTCCCATAACTGTCGTTTCTCCAAATATTCCAAATCTTTCTTCAACCACAGATGCTTGTATGTTAATATCTTTTATTCCCGGAATCCTTCTCAAAACCCATACGATAGGCATGGCCATTACTGCTTGGAATGAAAAGTGCGTACCGTGTGGCCAAGATCAGATCGGAAGGGCGTCGGGTAGGGACAGGGTGGAGGTCTCG
>DMAW01000176.1 GCA_003446375.1 Eubacteriaceae bacterium
TGTATTCATTCCCAAAAGCCAGTACTTTCGGCTCATCTATTGGAATGGGTACTACTATTCCTGCCGACATTGGGGCAAGTATGCAGCTGTAAGCTTCATTTATATTTACCACGGCGCCAAAATCATCCTCGCACCTTATTATCATCTTGTTTCCTATAACCGAAGAAAAGCCTATTGACGCAGGGTGAGCCCTTGTTACAAATATCTTCTCTATGGATTCGACTTGCCATATTGCCTTTGCCCCGACGAATACGTCTTTTGAAATCACCGCATCTATCAAAGCGATATCTACAAGCTTTCCTAAGCAGTATATTTCTATTCTCTTATCCTTTTGAGTAAATTCATCTTTGTTGAATTTTTTTGATGCCACAACTGCCGCTGCGATGCCTGCCAAAGTCCCTTCTATCATTTCAGGATAAACGTTGTTCGTGCCTGTGGATATGGGGATCAAAGGAGTCTTGACTATGGATTTGGCTACCGCTCTATTGGTTCCGTCGCCTCCCAATGTTATTATGCATCCAACGCTTTTTGCCTCCATTATCCGGGCGGAATTGATCGTATCCTCTATGCCTTCGTTTTCATAAATATCTATGATTTCTATCGAGCATCTTAACTCGCCCGAAGTTTTAAGCTTATCCTCCACTCTATAACCCATGTTATAGGGATCGGGCATCATGTATACCTTGTTCACACCACATTGCTGGGCGCCCAGTATTATTCTTTCCACGATATTTATTTTTTCGTTGTTGTCTATTACCGTAGCGTGGGACACAAGCCTTCTTATGTCCCTTCCTGAAGCAGGATTGGCAATTATTCCTATGGAAGACATGATAAACCTCCTTCTGCCTGAAATCAAAACCCGATCTATTCAAATAAGTTTTGGAAACCGCCTAGGCAGCTTCCAAAACCATGTTTGAAATGATTCATCTTTAGAATAGCGATTTTACGGCTTCTACTATCTCTTTTTCTCCAGGTATAACATAGTCTTCAAGAACAGGGCTGAAAGGAATAGGACAGTTAAGAGCTCCCACCCTAGTTATCGGAGCATCGCATTCAAAGAAGCATTCTTCAGCTATCATAGCTGCCAGCTCTCCCGTAAAAGCTCCTCTTTTTGTTTCTTCAGAAACGAGCACTACCTTGTGGGTCTTTTCTATTGATTTGAATACGGTTTCCTTGTCTAAAGGATACAGGCTCCTTAAATCTATGACTTCGACATCGATATCGTCTTTTGCCAAGGTTTCTGCAGCTTTCAATGCATCGTATACCTGTTTTCCGTATGTAACTATGGTAACGTCATTTCCTTCTTTCTTGATGTTTGCCTTTCCGAATGGTATCGGCTTGACCTCATCTTCCACTTCCCCTGTCAATCCGTACAAAACCTTGTGCTCTATGAACATAACCGGATTGTCATCATCAATCGCAGTCATCATCATCCCAATTGCATCCTGAGGGCTTGAAGGATAGACTACCTTAAGTCCCGGAACATGAGTAAGCCATGCCTCAAGGGACTGAGAGTGTTGAGCCGCCGCCCTTACTCCTGCTCCCGCAGGCAGCCTGACTACCATTGGCAAGGTTATCTTTCCGCCGAACATGTATCTCATCTTTGCAGCTTGATTTACAAGCTGATCCATTCCGACAGTCGTAAAGTCTATAAACATAAGTTCGGCTATGGGCCTTAATCCTGCTGCAGCTGATCCTACTGCGGCGCCTATTATGGCACCTTCCGAAATCGGGGTATCCCTTATCCTTTTTTCTCCGAATTCATCGTACATTCCAGCAGTAACTCCAAAGCATCCGCCAAATTGACCTACATCTTCACCAAAAATAAACACGTCGGGATTTTCCAGCATTTTTATCCTCATGCCTTCCTTTATTCCCTGGGCATATGTCATTTTTCTCATATCTATCTCGCCTCCTCTACGATATCTGTATAAACATCTTCAACAGCAGAAGCAACATCCGGATCTTTGCTGTCGAGGGCAAATTTCGTAGCTTCTTCCACTTGCTTTTCAATTTCATCGTGCAGGGCTTTTATTTCATCATCCCTTAGAACCTTGTTGTCGACCATGTATTTTTCGATCCTTGGAATCGGATCTTTTTTCTTCCATTGCTCGACTTCTTCAGTGCTTCGATAAGTGGTAGGATCCCCTTCAAAATGTCCCCTGTGCCTATATGTCTTGCATTCTATCAGCGTGGGTCCTTGACCTTTTCTTGCCCTTGATACTGCTTCGTTTACCGCTTCATAAACAGCAAATACGTCGTTGCCGTCTACAGTTACTCCGGGTATGTTGTACGATACTGCTCTCATTGATATATCTGTTATATTCTGATGCTTCTCTTGGCTTAAAGAAATTCCGTAGCCATTGTTTTCACACACGAATACCACAGGAAGCTTCCATATGCTAGCCAGGTTAAGTCCTTCGTGAAAGGTGCTCTGATTTGTAGAGCCGTCACCGAAAAAACACACGCAAACCTGTTGGCTTCCCCTGTATTGAGCAGCCAGCCCAGCTCCTACCGCTATATTATGGCCTGCGCCTACAATGCCGTTAGCTCCAAGGATCCCCTTGGTGGCATCTGCAATATGCATGGAACCGCCTTTGCCTTTGCAGTAACCTGTTTCTTTTCCGAAAAGTTCGGCCATCATGTATTTAAGGTCTCCGCCTTTTGCTATGATATGCCCGTGCCCCCTGTGGGTGCTCGTTATGTAATCGTCATCATTCAGGTTGGCACATGCTCCGGTGGCTACCGCTTCCTCACCTAGATAAAGGTGGACAAATCCGGGAATCTTCCCTTCGGCGAACAGGTTCATGGCTTTTGTCTCAAACTTTCTGATTTTAAGCATCTTTTGATACATTCCAACTACCAAGTCGTTTGAAATTTTCAATGTACTTCCTCCCATCAATCATTTATTTTCACTTGGACGCTTGCTACTGCAACTTCAATGGTGTCGTCTTTGTCTCCAAAATTCAGAAACAAAAATCCAGGACTTTTCAAGCCTCCTTTTACAGCCGTAACTTTTGCCTTCCCTACGGGAAAGCACTCCTCTATTTTCTTTGCATCTAATTCCTCAGGTCTGTCCACTCCCACTAGGGCTTCAATAAAAACGTTTTCATTAAGCTCGTCTGAATCGATTCCACATATCTCGCTTAATCCTACCAAGCAGCTGCGAGATATCGCGTCTTTTACTGCACGGGACGCAGCCACATTGACATCTTGTCCGTGAAAATCGATTCCCATTCCAAATTCAATAACAAATCTCTTCATGGCTACCTCCGGCTAAAAAAGCTCGTCTCCGCTTTTATTTCCCAGTCCAGGATGTATGTCGAATCTTACAGTACCTACTGCCGCTTTTCCCTTTACTGCCTCTGCGATCATTTGAGTCCCATTATGTCCAAACCCTCCGCATAATTCAATCGCCGCGACTCCTTCGCCGACCAGCGATATGGACGCTTCCACTGCAGATTTATAGCTATCGACTCCTACAGTGATCAAAGTCACTTCCTGAGTGTCTATTTGTGTCCTGTGAATCTTCGGGTCTGCATTTGGTGCGATAAAAACAAATGCCGCTTTTAAAGCCATCTTATCATCTCCCTTCAAATAAGCTTACATGTATATATAGATGCAAGATGCGTGCCAACCTATAACAAAATTGAAGATGAACTGAAACGAGGCGGCTTGCCCTAGAAATCCCTAAGGGAGCTGCCTCATCTTAGCTGTGTTTTTCTCATTTTAAGTCTCAAAAAGAGAAAAACAGTCTCATTTTGAGACTGTTTTTCTCACACAATCATATCCACAAGTAGTTTAGCGCCAAATATATAAAGTATATGCCTAAAAGGACGAGCCCTTCCGGCTTAGTTATGTCATCTCCGCTCTTTTTCGTGAAGAATCTGAAAGTAAATAATATGATAAGCATAGTCGGTATTTGAAGCTTAAAGTAGTTCGCAGGAACCACTAGGCCTCCCGGAGTCACTGCAGCTGCGCTTCCCACTACGAAAAGCACATTGAGTATGTCGGCTCCTACTATATTTCCTACAGCGAGCTCTCCATGGTCTTTTCTTACTGCGTTTATGGCTGTTATAAGTTCAGGAAGGCTTGTTCCAAAGGCTATAAGGGTAGCTGCGATTACGCTTTGGGGAATTCCTACTCTTACAGCAGTTATCTCTACTGAAGAGATCAAAATCTTGGACGAGATTATTACCATCCCTATAGCTGCAAATATCTTCACTATCAAAATCAATACTGATCCGTTTGCTTCTACTTCTATATCCTCATCCGAATCCTCAGGACCAAAAGCCGCTGTTATCCTAGACCACTTGATTGAAAAATAGATATAAAGGGCCAGCAGCACCAAAAACAATATTCCTGCAATGCGGCTTACGTTTCCTCCTTCGCCGGCAGATAGAAACGGAAGGCAGGCAACAGCCAGTAAGATTCCGGCTGCTACCTGTATCTTACCCTGTCTTTCCACGACCAGTTTGTCTACAGGAAGATGCCCAAGCATGGCAGCTAAGCCTATTATCAGCCCGGTATCTGCTATGATAGAGCCTATGGCATTGCCAAGTGCAAGATCCGCATTTCCTTGAAGTGCCGCTAGGACAGAAACGCTGGCTTCGGGCAGAGTAGTCCCCAGGGAGATGATAGTCGCTCCGATGATCATCTTTGGAACTCCCCACTTGTAGGACAGAGCCACTGCCTCATCCACTAAGATATCCGCGCCCTTGCTTAGCACTATCAATGAAAACACTATGATGGCTACTAATGCTAGAGTGGGAAAAGAAATCAAATATCCATGTATAAATTCTTCCATTTTTTCCTCCAAATATGTATGTTTTATATAACTCTAATGCAAAAAAAAGACTCTACAGCAAACACCCTAGATAAAATGGCGATCGCTGCAGAGTCTTGCATGACGTTTTGTCATTATAGCCGGGAAACCATCGTTTCCGTATTGACGACTGTAATGCCGCTTACGCGGCTAGCTACTCCCTCTGACGTTTTAATTTTAAGTAAAAACGCTCTGGTTGTCAAATGCTATTTACAACAAACGTTTTCATTTATTATAAATGGTTTGATTATTATAATATTAAATGCTATAATAATGAGCATTACTTAAAGTTCATTATTGTAAAAACAGGAGGAATTATAATATGATCGATGAAAAGGTAGCACAGCTAATAGGAGATCTAGAAGAAGAGGAGCTGCTGGAGGTAATTGAAGAGTTCGTATCCAGCTCACCTTCTGAAGAGGACTCTAAAAAAATCCTGGCAGCCTGCCAAAAAGGCATGGCTTTAGTAGGAGACAGATTCGAAAGTGGAGAATACTTCGTTGGAGATCTAATATTTGCAGGAGAGCTTTTGACTGAATCCATAGATCTTCTCAAGCCCGTCTTGGGAAATGCTCAAACAAAAAAAATCGGTAAAATCGTTCTTGCCACTGTAAGGGGCGACCTTCACGACATAGGTAAGAACATATTTAAGACAATGGCTGAAGCCGCAGGCTTTGAAGTCATCGACCTGGGAATAGACCAACCCGAAGAAATGTTCGTACAAAAGGTACGGGAGGAAAATCCTGATATCGTAGGAATGAGCGGCATATTGACCTTGTCATTAAAGTCCATGAAGGATACGGTGGAAGCGCTTAAATCCGCAGGTCTCAGGGATTCCGTCAAGATAATCATAGGTGGAAATCCCGTTACCAAGGAATCCTGCGAAG
>DMAW01000051.1 GCA_003446375.1 Eubacteriaceae bacterium
ACACCTAACTAAAGACCCTTCGGCATTTAAGCTCCCGAGAAAGTACAAGATTTCGGTAAGCGATTCATGGAAAGACAGTGCAAACGCAGGTATAGCAGATTTAGGATTCATAGCAAAAGAATTCGATGGCAAAAGAGGTTTTTCCGTATACGGCGGTGGTGGTTTAGGACCAAATCCATCAAGATCGATACTCTTAAATGAATTCATTGATGATAAAATGATTCTTTACCACGTCGAAGCTATGAAGATCCTGTTTCAAAGGGAAGGTGACTACGAAAACAGAAATAAAGCCAGGATTCGTTATATTCTAGGCAGACTGGGGGAAGATAAGTTCAAAGAGCTATATAAAGATATTCTCCAAGAGGTAATAAAAAACAACGACCTGGATTTGACAGTGGAATACGGCATTGATGCAGAAAAAAAACGACCTGTAATGAAAATAGATAAAAAAGACAGACTTTTGCCACAAATCCAAAGTGGAAAATACAGTGTCTACGTTCATCCTACAGGTGGTTACATATCCACAGATGATTTAAAGTCGATAACAGGTTTTTTAAAGTATCTTCCTTATGAAACATCCATAAGACTCACAAGTACCCAAGGCTTTTATATAAGGGATTTATCCCACAGTGACGGAGAGACATTATTGAAAGTGATTGAAGACATAATGCCAGATTATCCATTGGCAAGCTCTGTTTCCTGTACAGGAGCTGACACATGCAGGATTGGCATTCTTAAATCTAAAGAACTTTTAGGAGAGATCGTAAAGAGATTCAATGATGAACAACTGGATACAAAAAGGCAGCTTCCCCGGATTTTTATTTCAGGATGCAGAAATTCATGTGGCCAGCATCAAAAGGGTGAAATTGGATTGTGCGGAAAGAAGAAAAAAGTAAACGGCAGAGCTATGCCCTTTTATGCTGTTTTTCTAAATGGATTGGCAGAAGGAAACAATACCAGGCTAGGGGCTGAAATGGGGGATGTTCCTGCAAAAAAAATACCGGAATTCTTAGTGGCTGTTGCAAAAAGCCTTAAGAATGCCGGTGGAATCGACCAGAAAGAGGTCTCTGGGCTGATTGAAAAATACAATGTATTCAACAGCGATATTCCTGAGGATATGTATCTTGATTATTAGTTTAAAGAATCGTCAATCAAACATAGATATGTAGTTTACCATTGTGTCGTAGTCCATGGTGCCTACATAACCTGCAATGATGTTGCCTTCTTTGTCTATAAAGTAAGAAGTAGGAATGCCTGTTACGCTGTACAATCGGGCAACATTATTGTCTTGATCCAAAAGAATTTCAAATGTCAGTCCGTAGTCTTCTTTAAAACCGGAAGCCGTTGCGGCATTCTCTCCAACATTAACAGCCAATATGACAACCTGGTCACCATAACTTTGTTGTATAAGTTCCATATCCGGCATTTCAGCTTTGCATGGTCCACACCAACTTGCCCAAAAATTCAAGAATACATTTTGTCCGATATAGTCAGAAAGCGATACCTTGTTTCCTTCAAGATCTTCTAGTACAAAATCAGGAGCTTTGGTTTTTTCTGGGTTTGAGTCTTTAAATGAATCAGCAGCTTCGTTAGGCTCATCTAAAGACTGATTGTCTTGGAGCGATGATGAAGGTTGTTCATCTTTAGTTAAAACTGCAAAGGTAACAACCAAAAGAATTATGGCAATCAAGAGTAAAATCAATATATTTAAGAACTTTTTATTCATATAAGCAACCCTTTCTAATAAAAATCTATAAAGTCTAGATAAGTTCCGAGTATTCCGACTTTATCTGTAAATATCAATATACCCATTATAATCAGAAGTATTCCGCTAATAATTGAAATATACCTAAGATACTTGGAATATTTATTGAAGTAATGTGAAAACTTCTCTATTAAAGCTGCTACTAAAATAAAAGGAACGGCTAGACCTAATGAGTAAACACCCAACATGGCAATTCCCATGGAGACTGTCTCCATATTGCCTGCAAAAATCAATATTGAAGAGAGTATTGGCCCTATGCATGGAGTCCACCCGGCCGCAAAAGCTATCCCCACAAGAAAAGGAGCTGCTTCTTTACCACTTGTGCTAAGTTTGAAAAGACGTTTTTCGTAATAGAGTTTCTTAAATTTTATCAATCCTGTTAAATGAATCCCAAGGATGATTATGATTATTCCACTGATCTTTTGAAAAAGCAGCTTGTTCGTAACGAAAACTTTACCTAAAGTAGTTACGGAAGCGCCTAAAATCATAAATATAAGGCTAAACCCCAAAACAAAACCTAAGGATTTTTTAAGAAGATTGGCCTTTTGCTCTCGGGTGTTTATTTCTCTGACGGCTGAACCGGTCAAGTAACCTATGTATGCGGGCACTAACGGAAGCACGCAGGGAGATAAAAAAGACAAGAGCCCTCCTGCAAAAGCCATTATAATCGATATTTCTTGCATAGTTCAACCTCCATTTGCATATATCTTTATTCTACAGATTATATCACATTAAACAGTGACTAGAGTCACAGTGACAAATAAATAGAAGGTCTGGTTAATTTAAAATGACAAGATCTCGCCTGACTAGGCGAGATCTTTAACTTTCTTTTGTCCATCTTTGTGGTACAAGCAGCGCAATTATTGTGAACAACTCGAGTCTTCCTAAAAGCATCAAAAAAGAAAACAATAGCTTGCTGGCCTGAGAAAATTCGGAATAATTCTTAGTCGGTCCAACCAGCTCAAACCCAGGTCCGATGTTGTTTAAGGTTGCTGCAACCGATGAGACAGCGCTAAGCATGTCAATCCCTTCGAGAGAGATAAGCAAAGTACCTATTATGAAAATTATTACATGTAGAGCTAAAAAGCTGTTTATCCTAGCGACTATTTCGTTAGAGACTGTCTTTTTTCCAAGTTTAACAGGAGCAAAAGCCCTTGGATGAAATATTTTAGATATTTCACGTTTAATAAGTTTAAAAAGCATTAAAATCCTGATTACTTTCATGCCACCGGCAGTTGAGCCGGCACACCCTCCTATAAACATCAATACCAACAATATAGTCTTGCTGAAGGTGGGCCATAAGTCGAAGTCAACCGTTGAATAACCGGTTGTAGTAATTATGGTGCTGACCTGGAAGAGTGAATCTCTGGCTGCATAAAAAAGATTGTCATACTGGGTCGTCATTAAATTGGCTGTTATTAATATAACGGATGCAAATATAAATCGAAAATACATCTTAAGCTCATTGTCGGTTACTATTTCTCGAAACCTCTTGGTATAAAGGTAAAAATGCAAAGAAAAGCTGACGCCGGCAAGAATCATAAAGATGCTTATAATTATATGAACGTAGGAAGAAAATCCGCCTACGCTGTCATTATATACACCAAAGCCACCTGTTCCTACAGTTCCAAAAGTATATACTGAAGCATCAAATATACTTAAGCCGCCAAATAAAAGAAATATTATTTGAAGCAAAGTCAGAGATATGTAAGATACATATAAGGCCCTAGCTGTGTCTTTGATTCTTGGGGCAACCTTACCCGCTATGGGGCCGGGGCTTTCAGCCTTGAAAATATGGAAGCTTCCCATGCCTAGAGCAGGAAGCAGGGCGACTGTAAAGACCAATATGCCCATTCCACCTATCCAATGAGTAAAAGAACGCCAAAAGAGGATGCTTCGTGGAAGTATCTCAACATCTGAGATTACTGAAGCACCGGTTGTCGTAAAACCTGAGATTGTTTCAAACACTGCATCTATAAACGTAGGAACGCTACCAGAAAAATAAAAAGGCAGCGCTCCAAGTAAAGACACTAATATCCATCCATAAGTTACTATTGCCAGACCTTCTTTTGCTTTAATCTCTTTTTTGGTTACCTTTATTCTAGAAAGTAGAAAACCTAATAGAATTGTAGTAATTATTGTAGATAAAAAAGGTAAGAAGCTATCCTCATTTAGTGCATAGGCTATTAATAATGGAGGAAGCATCAAAACTGAATCAATTATCAGAATTGAACCCAATACTTTTGCCACGATTCCATAATTCACCAAGTATGCCTCCTTTTCCGGATTTGAATAAGGTCTTCAGGCTTTCTATATCTTCTGCCAAAGTAAATACGACGATTCTGTCATTTTCCCGGATTATTGAAGATCCATTAGGAATCTGAACTTTGCCTTCCCTGATTATTGCACCGATAATAATCCCCTTAGGCAAATTTAGCTTTTGTATAGGTTTGTTTATGTAAGGCATATCCGGAGAGACTATAATTTCCGTGACTTCACCTTTTCCACCAAGAAGCAATGAAACAGAAGCTACTTTACCCCCGCGGACATATTTAAGAATATTGCTGGCTGTTATATTAACCGGGTTTATAGCGACATCAATATCCAATTTATCTATTATTTTTGTGTAGTTTTGTCTGCTCACTTTTGCGATGGATTTTGTTACGCCGTACTGTTTTGCCATAAGAGCCATCAGCAGATTTTGCTCGTCAAAACCAGTAACGCCTATAAAAGCATCCATGTGTTCGATATTTTCTTCTTCTAATAAAGTGACATCTGTTCCATCGCCATTTATCACTAAAACATGATCTAACTGCTCTGCCAATTTTTGAACTTTTTTTCTGTCTTGATCTATAATTGTTACTTTGATTTTGGATTTTTCTAATGCTTTTGCTAAATAATATCCAACATTGCCTCCGCCAAGTATCATTACATTTTCGACTTTTTTTTCAGCGCCTTTTAATTGAAATCGCTTGCTAAATTTATCGATATGCTCACAGACACCAAGTACATATATTACATCTCCGGATTGAAGGACTGTAGACCCGTCTGGAATAATAAGATTGCCTTCTCTGGATATAGCTGTTATGAGAAGATTATCCATGCCTCTTATTTCAGAAATCTTTTTTCCTGCAAAGTTTTCAAGATGTCCTATCTTAAAATCTATCATCTTGACTTTACCGCTGGCAAATTCTCCAGAATAAAAAGCAACGCTTCTTAATAAGTATTTAGCTATTGTATTTGCCGTAGCCAAATCCGGATTAATCACCAAGTCTATTCCAAGTTCTTCTTTTATAAAAGTCATTTGCTCCATGTATTCAGGATCTCTTATTCTGGCAATGGTTTGTTTGCAGCCTAATTTTTTAGCAAAGGTACAAATCACCGAATTAGTGGCATCATTATTAGTAGTTGCTACCAATAAATCGAATTTTTCAATATTAAGCTCCATGAGTGAAGATACATTGATACCACTTGCTACAACAGTCAGCACATCAAGATGTTCATTTACTTTTTCGATGACCTTTGGATTGTCATCTACCAACGTTACATCCATGTTCTCTAAATTCATGGTTTTAGCAAGTCTGACACCGAGCTTGCCGGCACCCACAATCATAACTTTCAATTTTAGACCTCCAAATCAATTATATAATTAAGACGTATCTGATTATAATACTTTATTATACTAAATAAAACAATACTTAAGCATCAAAACCTAAGCTTATCTGCTATTGATTTTAGTATAGCATATAATACCGGAATATAAGTAGTATTGCTATAGTTAACAGGTATAAACCGAATAAATATTTCACTATACGGAAACTTATTTTAAAATTATGCATATTCGTTAAAAATTTGTTTTCAATGCATGGTAAAACACATATAATGTAATAGTAAGAATAAAGGAGGGCTGATTGTATGGGTATTGAGAAATTTAATATTTCAGAAGAATTAAAGGACGTATTAAATGCGGCAAAGAGCATTTACGTTCCTCAAACAAGAAAAGAATTGATTGAATTGGCTTTTGGAGATTCTGCTAATGCTAAATTCAACGTAGAATACTATGTAGAAGGAAAGGGCATGGTAAAGGAAGCAGACGTAGTCAGATGTAAAAATGGGGCAGTTATCAATTATCCCGAAGATTACATGAGGCGCAGAGATCCTGATGCAATGCTGGTAGCTGATGAAAATGATACGGATAAGCCTAGATACGATGATGTGTATAAAAAAGATTTTAGGCCATTAAGGACAGAGACCTTTAATTGGCTGAAAGAGCAGGATCTTATAGTAATGCCTTTTATGGCGGGAGGCAATGAGTACGGCTATGAAGCCTTGTTGGTCGCTCCTCAAAATGCGGCTTTCTTCGCAGCGGCACTAGCAGATCTTCAGGGATTCTTAGGCAATGAAGAAGTGCCTGAGGATTTTGTTCCAAAGGCTGTCGTGTATTTGGCACCGCCTTTTAGGCACACGCATTTTGAAGGTAAGCAAGTAGTCATACACAACAGGCTGGAAGGCATGCACGAAGTGTTTTCATACAACTTGTATCCGGGACCTAGTGCTAAAAAGGGAATATACGGAGTATTGCTGAATATAGGAGAAAAAGAAGGATGGGTCACCGTGCACGCATCGACTGTCAAGGTAATAACTCCTTATGACAACGAAATAGTGATAATGCACGAGGGTGCTTCCGGTGCAGGAAAAAGCGAGATGATCGAATCGGTGCACAAGGAAATGGATGGAAGGATAGTTATAGGTCAAAATACGGTAACAGGTGAAAAATTCTATATGGAACTTTCGGAAACTTGTGAATTAAGGCCTGTCACTGATGATATGGCATTGTGCCACCCTAAAATGCAAGAGGGAAGCAAGAAGCTCGTAGTCAAAGATGCAGAACAGGGATGGTTCTTAAGGCTTGATCACATTACAGAGTACGGCACGTCACCGGAACATGAAAAGATATTTGTTCATCCGTCGGAACCGCTTATATTCTTAAACATAGAAGGAGTTCCCGGAAGCACGTGTCTTGTTTGGGAACATATCAAGGACTCAGATGGAAAGCCTTGTCCTAATCCGAGAGCGATACTTCCAAGGAGGCTTGTGCCGGGGATTGTAGAGGAATTGGTGGAAGTTGATGTTAGAAGCTTTGGGGTAAGAACTCCGCCTTGCACCAAAGAAAACCCAACTTATGGAATAATCGGACTTTTCCATATTTTGCCTCCGGCTCTTGCGTGGTTGTGGCGATTAGTCGCTCCAAGGGGACACAACAATCCCAGCATAACAGCGACAAAAGGGATGACAAGCGAGGGTGTAGGCTCTTACTGGCCATTTGCTACAGGTAAAATGGTGGAGCAGGCGAATCTACTTTTGAGCCAAATAAAAAATTCGCCTAATACCAGATATGTACTGATACCAAATCAGCATATAGGAGCATACAAAGTAAGCTTCATGCCGCAGTGGATAGCAAGAGAGTACATAGCTAGAAGAGGAAGCGCGAAATTTAAGCCTGAGCATTTGAAGGAAGCAAGGTGCACTTTGTTTGGTTACGGATTGGAGTCCCTCAAAGTTGACGGACAATATATAAGAAAAGCTTTTTTACAGCCCGAGACCCAGTCTGAAGTGGGGATCGAAGGCTACGACGAGGGTGCTCGGATTTTAACGGACTTCTTTAAGAAAGAGCTTGAAAAATTCAATACGCCTGAGCTTGACCCATTGGGCAAACAGATTATTGAGTGCTTTTTCAATGATGCGCCATTAGAGGAATATTTAAAATTAATGCCGATGAGGTATTGATAAAAACTACCCGGAGGATTGAAATTTTCAACCGGGTAGTTTTTTTAATAACTTTCTATAAAGCTTTTTACCTTTTTAGCCGTTAAGTGGCTTCCGCCTCTATTTTGGACATCTTCTATCATCATTGAAGTAATATAAGGTTTCTGTTGGCTCTTATCTATAGCGACAAACCATCCAAGCTCGTCCTTTTGATTTGGATTAGATGGATTTTCAATTTCAGCAGTACCGGTCTTGCCGGCGATCTCTTTTCCGGAAATGTAAGCATCGTGTCCCGTGCCTTGAGGATTTTCTACAACTTTTTCTAATAAATTTAATATCTTATCCGCAATCTCTTTAGAAACGATCTGCGTCTTAACTGCTTCTCCGCTATCCGCAAGCAAGATCGGCTCTATTATTATGCCGCCATTTGCAAATGTCGAGTAGGCTTTAGAAAGATCAACTACATTGACCAGCACTTGGCCTTGTCCATAGCCAGTATCTGCAAGGAGAATCTCTGAGTCTATATTGTCGTTATTTGCAAGCTGTGACTTCTTTAAGCCGTACTCCATGGCAAGCGCTTGTCCAATGCCGAAGTCCTTTGATTTTTCCAGAAAAGCAGCGCTTCCGATTTCCAATGCAGCTTGCGCAAAATAAATATTGTCTGAATAAATCATGGCCTTTTCCAAGTCTACGCTTCCGGTTTGAGGAGTGACACGGGTTATATGGTAGCCGCCCCAGGAGGAGTCCTTTTGCCAGGTCTTGCCTGTCACATCAATACTGAAGGTTTCGTCAAAGATGAGCTCATTTAAGCCAATGGCAGCTGTTATTGGCTTGAACGTAGAACCTGGAGAATAAATGTTTGAAAACCGGTTGCTTAAAGGTTTGTCATCATTTTCGACAAGTGAGCTGTATTCAGATGAAGACATACCTAATATAAAGTCGTTAGGGTCATAAGAAGGAGAGCTGACTAGAGCAACAAGTTCTCCTGTCTTGTAATTTAATACAGATGCAGCTGCCTTTTCATCTGACATCTGGGAATACAGTTTTTTCTGAGTTTCTCCATCTATTGTCAGGTTTATATTTTCACCGTCTACAGCCTTTTTTTCATAAATGACCTTCACGATGCTTCCTTGGCCGTCTACAATTGAAATTTTAGTACCTAGAATTCCGCGAAGTCTTTTATCAAATGCTTTTTCTAAACCTGTTTTTCCGATCTTATCGTTTGCTGAAAACCCTAGAGGCTCTAAAATTTTAAGGTCTTCTTCGCTTGGATATCCGATATAGCCTGTAAGGTGCGCAGCTGATTCCTTATAGGGATACACCCTGTCGCTAATTTCACGGTATGTGGCGCCGTTGTTTTTTGATCGTATTTCTTTGATGAGGCTTTCTTGATCTTTGGGAACCTTGACTAAATCTACAAAAGTGTCTTCGCCAACCCAGGAAAGGGATAATCGATCAGTAATATAAGATTCGGAGATGCCAAAAGCCTCTGATATATCACTAATGATTTCATTTTTCATATTTCCGAGCCTTCCGGGGACTATTCCTATTTGTATGACATAGCCATTTTGAGCAAGAGCTTTGCCGGTCCTATCGATTATTTCTCCTCTAGTTGGAGCTGCGTGTGTTTTTGTCAACGAGCCTTCTTCAGACATTCCATCCCAAATAAGAGAGTGATCCCATTTAACCTTCCATTGTCCTTCAGAAGTTTTGATTAAGGGAAAGGTCATGGTGGATTTGATGCTGCCATTTGGAAAATCAACCTGAATTGTCACGGGAATATCGACGCTATCGGCATCTTCACCAGCAGCGTCGATTTCATCTTTGTCAAGCGCCAACTCGTAAGTTAAAGACTCAGTCTGAAGGGTGTCGTTGAATTCATCATATAATGATGCAAACATTTCTTTAGACAATTGGCTTTTTGTGCTTTCATCCGTAAGTTCAAACATTTCATCGTATTTAAGCTCAGACCAGTTTGTAAGATAACTGTTCAACGTTTCACCGGGACTTTCTTTTGCAGAACATCCGGTAAGCATAAACAATGAAATCATAATTAATGTAAGTGGCATTAAGATTTTTTTACCCATTATATCCTCCTGAATTATAAATAAAATATTTGAGCTAAAGAACAAGTCCACGGAGTTGGATTTAGCTGCCTCCACTGTCTTTAGAATATATGATCGAACTGAATAAAGATGTCAGTGGCAAAGAGAAAAGTATTCCAAAGCTCCCTACTAATGCTTGTAGAATTTCAACGACTATCATCTCTCTGTTAAGCAGATGAAGAAGCGAAGAATCATAGACTGTCAACAAAAGCACCATTGAAAGAGAACTGCCTATGTAAGCGAGTATCAATGTGTTGGACATGGTACCCATAATGTCTTTGCCAATATTCATACCCGATATGAACAATGCTTGCGTCTTGATTTTAGCTACATTTCTTTTGACTTCCCATAAGGATGAAGATATCGACATAGCCACGTCCATTATGGCTCCCATAGCACCGATTATTATCCCGGCAAAAATTATTGCCCGCAGGTTTATTGGAGTTTCAGTAGGAAGATAAGATAGGTAGACTGCCTCATCGCTGATTACTCCTGTCAAGGATAGGACATTGTCCATGAATAGCGTTATGGCTCCTGCTATCAATACTCCGCCAAAGCAGCCTAATATCGCGCTTAATGATTTTTTATTATATCCATTCAATATTAGAAGAGTCGTAAGTATGGAATAAAGACATACGAGTATTGACCATAAATATATATTTCTTCCGGACAATATGGAAGGGATAAATACAGCAAAAACGGCTCCGCAGGTTAACGAGAGTGAAAGCAATGTGTTAAATCCTTTTTTTCCTCCAAAGATCAGTAAGGCAATTGCAAACAAAATGCCCAATATCATCAGCTTGTCTGTTCTCACGTGTTCTACAAAATACCACTCTGAGGCGTCGATGCCGGCATCGATTATAAGGATGCTGTCTCCGGGTTTGACTTCGTTGGTGCTGTTGTATGGGGGTGTGGATTCGATAGTCTGGGAGGCAGTGACGATTTCGTCTTTTTTATCACCCGAAGCAAATCTTGCTTCAAAGGTTATTTCTATGACATCCATAGAGTCTCCGTCGTAATCATAGCTATCTGTAGTTTTGTCTACTATGGATTCAACTGTGGCTTTTTCAATGGGCATATCTGTGTCATCTTCAAATCTTGTCATGCTACCGCTTAAAAAACTGTTTGCTGTAAATAGGATAGATACAGCAATTAGCGCTGTAAGCAAGTAGGAAATCCGTTTATTCATCAATTTCATTTGTATACCTCATTTATATGTTTATTTGACTAGTCAAGTTTAGCACAGTGGGAATATAAAATCAAAGGCATGGGAACTGTCTTATAAGATTTAGTCGACACAGCTTGAATATATTAATTAAGCGATGTTTGACTTTAGGTAAGAGGCGATAAATAGGATGAAAGATTCCAAAATAAGCATTAAATTCATCAGACAATGTAATCTACACGATCAATGCGGTATTGTACTATAGGGCAGTAGCTCCGACAAGGCAGTTGTAAATGTGGAAAGGTATCATGATGCCACAAGTCAATATGTTCAGGCAACATTAAGAAGCGTTGTAGGGCAAGTTGATCTTGATGAGCTTTTATCTCAAAGAGAAAAGCTTAACAAGATCATTCAACAGATTTTAGATGAAGCTACGGATCCATGGGGAATAAAAGTAACGGCAATTGAAATCAAAGATGTCATACTGCCGGTGGAGCTGAGAGCTTTGCTTCCTGATCCTCAAAAGATCAAGGTACTTACAGATTCGGGAAAAAAGAAAAGGGAAGAAATAAAAAAACCGGGGCGTCATTTTATAGACGCCTCGGATTTCTGATTACAGCTCTTTATTTTCCATTTTCAGGGCTTTTTCAAGGACCATGGATTCTAAATTTTTCTTATACTCCTCCACACTTGCATATACAGCATCATCACTGGTTGCCAGTATTTGTGCAGCCAGTATGCCTGCGTTTTTGGCACCATTTATTGCTACTGTGGCGACAGGAACTCCGGGAGGCATCTGTACGATCGAGTAAAGAGAATCAACTCCGTCAAGTGTACGACTTTTTACCGGTACGCCTATTACAGGCAAGGACGTTAACGAAGCTACCATGCCGGGAAGATGTGCAGCTCCTCCGGCACCGGCTATAATTACCTTAAGGCCTCTTTCAAAAGCGTTTTTTGCGTAGCTGTATAGCCTGTCAGGAGTTCTGTGAGCTGATACGATGGTTATTTCATAAGGAATGGAAAAATCATCAAGTATTTCTGCAGCTTGCTCCATTACAGAAAAATCAGAATCGCTTCCCATGATAATACCTACCAATGGTTTCATAAAATCATCCTTTCGTTTGTTCTTCAGATGTAATTTTCAAAACTGGCTGAGCTATATCTGCAATATTCAAAGCTTCTTTTTTGGTTTGGGCCATAACAGTAAAATGACCCATCTTTCTTAGGGGTTTTGTTGTCGATTTTCCGTAAATGTGCAAGCTGAGACCTGGCAGAGAAAGAGCTTCAGATACGCCACGAACCAGAGGCGTTCCTTCGTGACCTTCTTCGCCTAGCAGATTTCTCATTATTGTGGGTCCATGCATGTCAGTATTTCCTAAAGGGAGTCCAAGAACTGCTCTTATGTGGTTTTCAAATTGAGAAGTTACGCAACCTTCAATCGTATAATGACCTGAATTATGAGGACGTGGAGCGACTTCATTTACAAGGATGTCCCCATTTTCATGGACGAACATTTCCACGCAGAGCATTCCGACGCCGTCAAACATATTGCATATTTTTACACCTAAGTCTACAGCCTTTTGCTTTTGATCTTGAGAAATCTCAGCAGGAGCCGACGTTTCAAACAGAATGCTGTCTTTGTGAATATTTTCGGCGATAGGGTATACAGCAACTTCTCCTGTCATAGATCTACAGCACAAAACAGATATCTCCTTTACAAAAGGTATGAATTTTTCTGCATATAATAAATTTTCGCTACCATTGAGACAAGCAAAAGCATCCTCGATTTCGACTTGTGAATCTATGAGATAATTGCCTTTTCCGTCGTATGCTCCGGAGGCGCTTTTAACCATCAGGGGGTATCCGTATTCATCAGCAGCAGATTTTATAGCTTCGATTGAGTCAACTTTTTTAAAGGGGCCCACAGGGATGGAATTTTCATTTAATACTTGTTTTTGCAGATATTTATTTTGGATATATTCTAAGCTTTCTGCCTTAGGGTATACCTTGAAGCCAAGGGTTTCTAGGTATTTTAATGCATCTGTTGAAATATGTTCGAATTCACAAGTCAAGACGTCTGTTTTTTTTGCGAGAGACTCTAAGGCATCCTTGTCATCAAAAGCTGCTACAATAACTTCGTTTGCCAGATAAGATGCCGGACAATCAGCGCTGGGGTCTAAAACAATAGTGCCGACTCCGAGCTTAGAAGCTTCATTGATCATCATTTTGCCTAGTTGTCCTCCGCCTATTATGCCTATTTTTTGGGATAGATAATTTATTTCCATTATGTTATGATACCTTTCCTTTGTATAAATTTAAGCTAATTTTAACACGAGAATATATTAAAAACAACAAATTGAACTCTGTTTTTGAAATAAAATACGTATAATTACGAATAATAAAAAAGAAAATGAAATTAATGTACACATTATGCAGAGCTTTGTGCATAAAAAAACCTCTCAAAATGAGAGGTGGGCTGAAGGCATGACCATCATGTTATGTCTATGGCTCCTTTGAAATCAGAATTGATTACATAGTAGCATTTGTTTTCTTCAGGTTTTACATACAGATCGATTTTTTTTATGTCTTTAACCTTGTTTCCTTCAGACTTCCACATGTTTTTGGCTTCTTTTGAAAAAGCAGACATATCTACTTCATCGCCGGCAACCTGTAAAAAAATACTTTCTTTCATTGTACATCCCCCTTGTTTTAAATTGTATAATTATAAGTTCGTTTTACATATTATTTATTTATAATTATGACTATTTATGCCTTAAATGTCAAGTTGCTTGTCTTGGGCAAAAGTTATTTTTGTAAACTAGAGACATTTTTCAGTTAATGTTTGACAAAGACATAAAAATGAAGTACGATTAAATTGTAGACGATTTAAATTCAAGAGTTATTTTTTTTATTAAAAATGTAAACGATAACAGATGCTCTTGGGTTAATAATTACAAACGGAGGTCGACAAAATTGATAATTATCGGTGAAAAAATCAACGGATCAATTCCTTCTGTAGCAAAAGCAATAGCAGAAAAGGACGCAGAGTTTATTAAAAATCTAGCAATCATTCAGTCACGTGCCGGGGCAACTTATATCGATGTTTGTGCATCCGTAGATGACGATATCGAGCTTGAGACGATGAAGTGGCTGATAGATCAAGTTCAAGAAGTCACAGATACTCCTATAGCAGTTGATAGCCCAAATGCAAAGATATGCGCTGAATCGATTGCCTTTTGCAAGAAGCCGGGATTAGTAAATTCAGTTTCATTGGAAGGAAGCAAAATAGATGATGTATTTCCTGTTATTGCAGATACAAAATGGCAATGCATAGCTCTGTTATGTGATGACTGTGGGATTCATCCTACTGCTGAGGCCAGGCTTAAAGAATTTGAAAAAATCATGGAAAAAGCAAGTAAATTCAATATCTCCCCTTCGCGGCTGCATATCGACCCCCTTGTTGAAATGGTGTGTGCTTCAGAAGACGGCATAAAAATGCTGGTAGAGCTTATACGTGAGATCAAAACAAGGTATCCGGATATACATGTGACAGGAGCCGTGAGCAATGTGTCATTTAATCTTCCTGTAAGAAGAGTGGTAAATCAAGCTTTTACTGTTCTGGCAATGAACGCCGGTATGGATAGCGCCATTCTTGATCCTACCAATAGAGATTTAATGGGGATGATTTATGCGACCGATGGATTGTTGGGAAATGATGAATATTTCATAGAGTACATAGGAGCTTATAGAGAAGACATATTTGGAAATAAAAAGTAAGAATATAAAACATCAAAGTATAAAGGAGGATAACAAAAATGGCGAAGATTGATGAAGTTAAAGAAAAAGTAGAAGCAGGCAAGACGAAATTGGTTCCTGTCCTAGTTCAAGAAGCTTTGGATGAAGGCCATTCAGCAGAAGATATACTGCAGGCAATGGTGGATGGAATGGGAGTCGTAGGAGACAAATTTTCTACAGGAGAAATTTTTGTCCCGGAGATGCTCATAGCGGCAAAAGCCATGGCTAAAGGAGTAGATGTGCTCAAACCCCATATGGCAAGTGACAGCGCCTCGTCTTTTGGTACTTGTGTAATCGGAACGGTAGAAGGAGATCTCCACGATATAGGGAAAAATCTCGTTACGATGATGGTTGAAAGCGCCGGATTTAAAATGATTGACCTTGGGGTAGACGTTCCGGCGGCTAAATTTGTAGATGCAATACGGGATAATGATAATGTCAAGCTAGTTGCTTGTTCGGGGTTATTGACGACTACGATGCCTGCGCTAAAAGAAACAGTCAGACAGGTAAAAGAAAGCGGATTTAATGTAAAAGTCATGGTAGGGGGAGCGCCGGTTACTCCTGAGTACGCCCAGCAGATAGGCGCAGACGGATATGCGCCGGATGCCGG
>DMAW01000132.1 GCA_003446375.1 Eubacteriaceae bacterium
GACATACTCAATGTAAGTGCCGGACTTGATGGAATTGATGAAAAATCGGCCATAGTTGAAAGCATAGATTCAATACAGCGTACAGTTGACATACCCCTTCAAATAGAGACAAAAGATCCAAAAGTCTTGGAAGGTGCGTTGAGAGCTTATAATGGCAAGGCAGTGATAAATTCTGTGGATGGAACTGAAAAATCCATGAAAGAAGTGTTTCCCATTATGAAAAAATATGGCGGCGTAGCAATAGCTCTTACAGTGGATGAAGACGGCATAGGAAAGACAGGCGAAAAAAGAATGGAGATCGCAGCAAAAATTCTTGATGAAGCAAAAAAGCACGGTCTGGATAAAAAAGACTTCGTTTTTGATTGTTTGTCATTGCCGGTCATAACCGAACAAGATAGCCTGCTGGAGTCCCTTAAGGCAATCAGGCTAATAAAGGAAAATCTGAAAGCAAACACTGTTTTGGGTATCGGAAACGTCTCTTATAAGTTGCCGGAAAGAAGCCTGTTAAACAGAACTTATTTTTCCATGGCCCTTGGCGCAGGTCTGGATTCACTAATAATGGACTTTTATGACGAAGACATGAAAGATACTTTAAATGCCGCTAAGGTTCTTATGAATTTTGATAAATCTGCAGAAAAATACATTGAAATTTATAGAAAAAAAGATGAAAGCAATTGATTTAAAAGAGCGTGCTTAACCAGGAGGAAGAGATGACATCTTGTAAAATGAAGTATTTGTCAAAGTCGCCACAAGAGACTTTTGAATTGGGTTTTGAAATAGGAAGGCTTTTGACCATAGGCCACGTATTGTGCCTAGAAGGGGAAATGGGTGGGGGAAAGACCGCCTTGAGCCAGGCAGTGCTTCAAGGTTTGGGTGTTTCCGGTTACATCACCAGCCCTACTTACAGCATAGTTAATGAATACGAAGTTGACGGAAAAAAACTTTATCACTTTGACATTTACAGAGTTGAAAGTGCCGAAGAGCTCTACGACATAGGGTTTGATGATTATTTAAAGAGCTCTATTGTGATAATAGAATGGCCACAAATCATCAGGGAGCATCTTAAGGGACCTGTCATAGACATAGAGATTATTAAAACAGGTGCAGAAGGCGAAAGGGTAATTCATCTGAAAGGCCCATGTGGGATTATCCAAAAATTGAAAGAAAAATTTGGAGAGAAGGGAATTAAAATATGATAATACTGGGTATCGATACTTCGACTGCTTCGACTTCAGTTGGGCTCAGCGCTTATGGTGAGACTATAAGTGAAATAACGGCAAACTACAGGCAGACTCATTCAGAGCAGTTGGTTAATATGGTGGACCAGGTCTTGAAATCTTCATCTATTTCTCTTTCAGATGTTGATTATTTTGCTTGTGTAAAAGGGCCGGGGTCTTTTACGGGACTGAGGATAGGAGCGGCATCTGTCAAGGGGATGGCTCAATTCGAGGACAAGCCTATCATAGGAGTTTCGCTCCTGGAAGTTTTGGCTTACGGAGCAGGTGCTTTCAAAGGAATAATATGCTCATTGGCTGATGCCCAGCGTGATCAGGTTTATGCAGGTTTTTATAAATGGGAAAATGAATGGCTAAAGCCTATGGAAAAAGATATGGTTGCAAGCGTTGACGAAGCAAAGAACCTTGCAAGATCCTTTGGGGTGCCTGTCGCATTTACCGGTGAAGGGGTTAAGAAGCTGGGAGATATAGACGACTGGACAGAACCTGATGCGACCATACTAAAAGGACCTTACAGGATACCCAAAGCAGGCATGCTTTGCCTTGCTGCATGTAAAAAAGCTGAAGAAAGCGACGATGTATATACTTGGGAAAATTTCGAGCCGGATTATTTCAGAAAATCCCAAGCGGAAATTCAAATGGAAAAAAAGAGAGCTGAAAACAATGGTCAGATATAAATTTGTGCATACAGGAGATCTGCATTTGGGATGCGGCCTTAAAACATCCAGTCTCCCTGAAGATGTTCGAAACAACTTGAGATTGGATGTTTGGAAAGCGCTGGATCAGATTGTAAGTTATTGCAAGGAAAAAAGAGTGGATTTTTTATTTATTGCAGGAGACTTGTTTGAACATGATCTCTTTAAAATGTCTGATCTAAAGATGCTGGCTGCATACTTTAAGTCATTGGACAAAACAAAAGTATTCATATCTCCGGGCAATCATGATCCACTGGGAGGATTTATGTCGTACAAGGCGATAGATTGGCCTGAGAACATTCATATATTTAAAGATGAGAAGATAACTGAAGTGAAGGTTGATGACTGGATGTCAGTGTGGGGATTTGGCTGGAATGGAGAATACATCAGAGATGCAAAGGACGTCCTAGGGGATGTGCCGGACGTTTTTAGGACAAATATCCTTGTTCTGCATGGAGATGCAATTGATTCAGGGTCAAATTACCTGCCGCTTAGAGATGAGATGGAATATTTAAACAGTTTTGATTATGTAGCGCTAGGACATATTCACAAGCCAAATCAGCTGGAAGCTAAAATAAAATACTGTGGTTCGCCGCTATCCATTAGCTTTAAAGACGAAGGGAAAAGGGGCTTCATTAAAGGGGATGTGACAAAAGGAGAAGTGACGAGCGAGTTCATCCCACTTGAATTTAGACAATTCCACTTGGAGACCGTTGAAGTAGTTCCTGAAGAGAGCTACCTTGATATATGCGATAAAATCAAAAAATTGTCTCATAATAAAAATCAGGATTTATTTAAGATAACTGTAAATGGGATATTAGATGTTGACGTCGATTTCGAGATGATAAAGCAGGGAATTTATGATAGCTTTTATTATGTAGAGTTAATAGATGCTACTATCAAGGATTACGATTTAGAGAGCTTGTATTCTCAAAATGAAAACAACATTATCGGAAGATTCATCAAAGAAATGGCTCAAGAGGATTTAAATGATTCAACTAACAGGCAGGCGTTGTACCATGGTTTGGAAGCGCTGCTTCAGGAGAGACAGCTATGATTATAAAAGAACTTAACCTGTCGGCTTTCGGCAAGTTTAAAAATAAAAGAATAATATTTGAAGACGGGCTAAATGTCATCTACGGAGGAAACGAAACAGGAAAGTCCACACTGCATAAATTTATCGAAGGCATGCTGTTTGGATTTTTCAAGGATTCCTGGTCCAGAAGGCTATATAATGAAGATTATTTTAAGTATTTGCCCATAACCGGAAATGATTACAGGGGAAGCATGTCTGTAGAGGCTGAAGGCAAATCGGTCAGAATGGAGCGTAATTTCTTAAAAGGCAAAGATGAGCTTAAGATATATGACGATGCCAGCGGAGAGGATATTACGGGACTATTTTACTATGAGCCTTCCATAAAAATGAATTACTTGATGGATCCCAATCTGCTCAACCGGAATCTTTATAAAAACACAGTAAGCATATCTCAGCTAAAGGCAAAGACTGATGATGATCTAGCTGGGGAGCTTAAGGAAAAACTGTTGAATTACAGCAAATCAGGCACAGATATTTCAGTAAACAAGGCAATCAGAAGTCTTGAAAAAAAGCTTGAAAACTATGGCACTGAAAGAAGGAAGGGCTCTGCATTAAACCAGATAGTCGAGAAAATTGCTGCTCTGGAATCAGAGCTGGAAAAGGCGCAGAAATTACAAAACAGAGTCAAAGAGCTCTCGATTGAAAAGATGAAATTATCCCAAGAAGAAAAAGAGCTGGCGGAGGTACATAAAAGCTTGCTTAATCGACTTGAGAATCTGGAAGTCAAGAATATATATCAAAAATTCAAAAGTTACAAAGTCTTGGACGAGGAAAAAAATAATTTGGAAAGAGACTTAAGGGACAATATAAATCCGTTCATAACGGAAGAAGACATGCGCGAGATGTTATTTAATCAGAAGGAGCTTGAAAGGCTTGAGGAGGATACAGCCAAATCTTATGAATTTTTGGATAAGATTGAATTGGAGATATCTAGAATCAAGGATGAGTTTAATCTGCACGATGACAATATCCTAAGAGAATCATACAATGAAGACAAAGACACACTTTTTGAGTTGAAGGAAGAAAAGCTGCATCTAAGTCAAAAGATGAAAAAGGCAAACATGAAAAGCCCGAAGGCACAAGGAGCGGCAATGGTGTTTTCAGGGATTTCTTCAGCCATGGGATTTTATGCAGGCAACTTCTACGACAACATTTATATGACTGGAGCAGGGGCTTTTTTTGCAGCAGTTGCATCGTACTTTGCTGCAAGGCTGATTTATTTCAAATCAAAAGGAGCAGAAAAGCTGGAAGCAAAAGCTTTAAGATCGAGGCTACTGGAAATAGATGCATCAGTAGAGAAGATTCTAGATAGATATAAAGCCACTGATTTAAAAGACCTCAAGGAAAAATGGGATGGCCTTAAAGAAAGAGCAAAGCTGAACAGTCAGGAAATAGACAGGATAAAAATTCTTGAAGATAGAAAAAGCTATGTCGCTATAAATATAGATGAGTTTGACAAAAACAAGCTTGAGCGAAAAAACAGCCAATTATTGAAGCTGGAACATTATATGGTTGAAAATTTGGATGAATTGCTTGTGATCTACGAAAAACAAAAGCAACTCAGAAAGAAGGCTTCTAGGCTTGAAGAAGTAAAAAGAACTATGGAAATCCTAATGACTAGGGAGGAATATCAGAAGCTAGACGACTTTTTTAAAGGAAAAGGCTTGCCGCAATCATACAAGGAAGATCCGGAAAGCTTAAGGGATCAAATTTTTAAAACCGAAAAGAAAGTTTCAGCAACAAAAACTCAAAAGGACAAAATCGAAGGTGAGATACTTGCTTTGGAAAAAGGTCTTAAGGTGCCTGAGCTAATAAGAGAGGAGCTTGAGCACATGGGCGAACTAAAGATGCAGAATTTAAACAGCGCAAAAGCTGTGAACTTGGCTATCGAAAAGATAAATGAAGCTTCAAAGCAGATGCATTCAGAAATAGCTCCTGAGCTGAACAAGAAGTTGGGAGAGCTGATGGACAGGATAACAAATAGATACAAGAGTTTTAAGGTATCAAAAGATATCAGTATAAGCGTTGAAGAACCGGATTCCGGTCTGCTATTTGACGGCAGCCAATTAAGCATGGGAACTCTTGATCAACTTTACTTTTCTTTAAGGATAGGAATGGCTCAGATGCTTGGATACGAAGGATTTCCCATGATATTGGATGAAGCGTTTTTGCAATATGACGATGAAAGGCTTTTCAGAGCTTTGGAGATCCTAGCGGAAGAGAGCGAAAGCAGGCAAATAATAATATTTACATCTCAGGTTAGAGAAGGAGAGTTATTAAGGAAAATGAAATGTAAATCAAATATAATTAATCTACATGATCTGGAGGGATCTATATGTTGAGGGAAAAGGCGGAAAAATACGTTGAAAGTGAATTTGCCCATGGTGACGAACACAAACTTTATCATTACAATTGCGCAGAGACCTTGATAAATAGCTGCAATGATGAGTACTGTCTTGGTCTTGATGAAAAGGCTCTGAAGATGATGGTTCCTTTTGGAGGAGGATTCTACTGCGAAAAAGCTTGCGGAGTCTTGACTGGGGCATTGGCAGCTATTGGAGTCATGTATGCAGAGGACAAGCCAACGGAAAATGTAAATGCAAAAGCCTTGGCACAAAAATGGGTGGAGGCTTTCGAGAAGGAATTCGGATCCACGGAATGTGCTCAAGTCAAAAGAGATCACAAGCACGAAACAAAAAAGTGTGCTCCGGTGATGATACGAGGAGCGGAGCTTTTTGAAAAGGTCCTAAAAGAATTTAAAGAGGAATTGAAGGAAAAATATAAAGAGGGATGATTTGATGACTGATACTAAAAAAACTGTCGTAGTGGGCATGTCTGGCGGAGTGGACTCCTCAGTTGCGGCTTTGCTTCTCAAGCAGCAAGGGTACAATGTAATAGGCATATTTATGAAAAACTGGGAAGAGACCCAGGATGACGGAGCGTGTACTGCAGAAGAGGATTATGAAGATGTCAGAAGGGTATGCGACAAGCTTGAGATACCTTATTATACGGTGAATTTCAGCAAAGAATATTGGGACAGGGTATTTTCGTATTTTCTTGATGAATACAAAAGAGGTCGAACCCCTAATCCTGACGTGTTGTGCAACAAGGAAATTAAATTCAAAGCTTTTTTGGATTATGCTCTAAATGTGGCTGGTGCTGATTATCTTGCAACAGGGCACTACGCAAAAATCAAGGAGAATGATGGTAAATTCAGTCTCCTTAAATCTGAAGATAAGAATAAAGACCAAACTTATTTTTTATGCCAATTGAGCCAACAGCAGTTATCAAAGGCCATGTTTCCCCTTGGAGAGATCCCAAAAGAAGAAGTTCGCAAAATTGCAGCTGAAAACGGGTTGTTGACAGCCGGAAAAAAGGATTCTACAGGGATATGCTTTATCGGGGAGAGGGACTTCAACAAGTTTTTGAGTAGGTACTTGCCTGCAAAAAAAGGAGAAATAAAAGATCCTCAGGGAAATATAAAAGGAACCCACAATGGTCTCATGTACTATACCCTTGGACAGAGAAGAGGTCTTGGAATCGGCGGGCAGGGAACCGGCGAGCCTTGGTTCGTTTATAAAAAAGATTTAAATACGAATACTTTGTACGTAGTTCAAGGAGAAAAGCAACCTTTGCTATA